>JBGUBD010000002.1:300000-506848 GCA_041821185.1 Phycisphaerales bacterium AB-hyl4
TCACGCGTCGCAAGGCGATCATAAGTCGGCCGACTCCTGCAGGCAGATTCCAAGCACGCCCGATCACAACAGTGTGGAATCTCGACGGGTATTTTCAGCTTGCATCAATGCTACCGCCAGTATACTATGTATCGCATAGTCAGGAGCCGATCATGAAAATCGAACGCGAACTGATGCGTGGGGCCGGGCCGGTGGCGGTGCTCAAACTGCTGGCCACCGGCGAAAAGTACGGCTACGAACTGGTCGGCCTGCTCGACCAACGATCTGACGGCGTGCTCGCCATGGGGCAGTCCACGCTCTACCCCATGCTCTACAACCTCGAAGCCAAGGGCCTGATCGCCTCGCGCGTGCAGCAGGTCAACGGCAGTCGGCCCCGCCGATACTACCGCCTCACCGCCCGGGGCAAGAAGCAACTCGCCCGCGACGCCGCTCAATGGGAAGCGCTGTCTGTGGCGATGGGCAAACTCGGTGTCACCGGAGCCTGAACCATGAGCATGACCAGCGAGCAGACCCTCTGGCGACGGATGCGGTTCACGCCGGTGAGCGACGCGCTGCGCGGCCGACTGACCGGCCGACTCGACGTGGACCAACTGATCGCCGAAGCCCGCCTGCCTGCCGGGCCGGCCCAGCGCGTGCGGGAGGTGGTCCATCGCACCCGGCTGTGGCGCGGCGAGAAGATCGATGTGGCCCATGAGTTGATCGCCCACTTCCGGGACGGGCTGGATCACGAAGTGCCCGTCGAGGAACTGGTCAGCAGCTTCGGCGATGCGAAGCAGGCGGCCCGGCTGATTCGGCGGGCGAAGAAACGCAATCGACCCTGGCCGTGGCATGTCGCGCGAGCGATGAGCCTGGCGGTGTGCGTGCTGGTGGGCGTCTACGTGGTCGCGTCGCTCTTGCTGATGCTGGACCGGCCGGCGGTGACGGTGGATTACGTGACGCAGCTCAACGAGCGGGCGATGGCCGTGCCGGAGGAAGACCGGGCGTGGCCGATCTATCGGGAGGTGCTCCTGTCGGGCGTCTTGCGAGACGGTATCGATCCAATCACGGTCCGGCGGCAAGGCCGCAGTCGGTCCGTGATCCGTGCCGGTGAGCCGGGGTGGGACGAAGCGGTGGCGTTTTTGCATGATCGGCGCGAGGCGCTCGACATGATCCGCGAAGCGGCGGCGAAGCCGGGTTTGGGTTTGCCCATCGGGTACGTACGGGATTTCACAGGTCTGGATCGCGAGGCACTGTACGGGCCGGACCATGGGGGGTTGAGCCGACCTTCCGAAGGCAAGGCCAATGTCAGCTATGTCGACCAACTAGCGGACGAATCGATCGTCAACGTGATTTTGCCCCACCTTGGGTACATGCGCATGATGGCCCGCCTGCTCTCAGCAGATACGGAGCAGGCGTGGGAGCAGGGCGATCATGAACGTGTGCTGGTCAACCTCTCCACCATGTTCGGCCTGGCCCGCCACAGCCGCGAAACCCCGATAGTGCTCAACAGTCTCATGGCGGTCAGCATCATTTCAATCGCCCAGCAGCAGGTGGCCGACCTGTTGCACCGCGATGCGCAGCGATGGAGCCGAGCGGAACTGGCGAAGCTTGCTCATCTGCTGGCGGGCGTCGACCCGCTGGTGCAGCCGGCGTTCGAGGGCGAGCGGATGTTCATGTACGATTGGCTCCAACGGTTCTACAGCCAGCGGGGATTCGTCACCCGAGACGGTCTGCGTTTTTTTCATACAGCCGAATTTCATGGACCGCATCGCGAGGATACGCGACCGTATGCCTGGGCCATCTCCACAGCAGGGCTGCCACTAGCCAACATCCTGATGGCGTCGCGCAGCGAGGTGAAGCGCGAGTACGACGAGTTGATGACCATCCTCGAAGCCGAGTCAGCCATGCCGTATTGGGAGCGCATGCATCGCTCGCCAACGGACGAAGCCGTGGAGGCGCTCGTCACGGACACGTTCCGTGGCATACGCTATCTGCCAATCGCCATATTCATGCCCGCTCTTACAGCTTCGCTGGGGACGCGGGATCGTGTGCTCGCCCTGCGTGACGCCCTGCACGTCGTCATCGCCATGGAACTCCACCATCGCGACCACGGCGAGTACCCCGCCGACCTCGCCAGCCTCAGCCCGCGCTACCTGCCGACGCCACCGGTGGACCACTCCACCGGCGACCCGCTGCGCGTGCGCTACACCGACGACGGCGACTTCATCCTCTACGGCCTGGGCCACAACGGCGAAGACAACGGCGGCACGCTCAGCGACGACGGCCGAAACCGCTGGCCCGGCGTGTCCAACACCGGCGACTGGGTCCTCTACCCGCCGGTGATCCGACCTGTCCAAGCTGAGGACGATCCGCAATCCTGATTCAACCCTGCCGGACTTATCCATCCGGGTCCAAGGCAATCTTTCGCAGGAGCACGGAGATCCATATCCGTGCACTTGCGTTGAGCCTGCAATCATGCGTACCTCAGGCGGCTGACGTCGTTCGGACCAGCAATGTTTCACCCACTTGGTCGTGAATGCAGCACTCCTCTCCAACATCATTGCGATAGCCTGCCGTCGCCTGTTCATGAAGCGTCTCGTAAAGCTCCGTTAAGCGGGCGCAGTCCACACACCCGTCCTTCGCGTCTGGAGCGGATTGCTCGTTGAGCATGTTACGCACAAGGAGAGTGAGATCCGGGATGATCGCCGAATCGCGCTCGACTTCTACCGATTCCATTTTGAACCGCATGACAAAACCGTCATCCTGACGTGCTTCAACATCGGCAGCCGCCGTCGCATCGGCCTGAACGCGTGCAAAGACCAGGTATATCTTGCGTACCTTGAGGTCGTAGTTGCGTTCGAGAATGTGGGCGTAGGCATTCGTCTGTGCCGCATACCACCCGAACATCGCGTCGCCCGGCGTTTTTGGCTTGCTGGTCTTGAAGTCGATCAACATCGCGTCGCCATTATCAAGTTTATAAACACCATCGGGATGGCCGCGCACCTCAATGTTGCTTCCCGCAAATACATGCTCCAGACGTTTGGGCGTGATGTCAGCCCGCACTTCCTTGGCCAGCGGCATCCAAGGGGGTGCTTGGCCGTGCTCATCGATATACGCCTCGACGTGTTTCTTCGTGAACAGGTCGATCTGGTTGTAGATCGGGCCGAACTTCTCCCACACGCCCTTGAAGCCGACGCGAAGCGCCAGCCAGTAGCAGCGGGGGCATTGCGTGTCGGTCGCCAGCAAACCCAAGTTCTTCGCTGAGATTTTGAATGGAACACCCATATCCGTATTCCTCTTCGTGAATTGCGGACGGATGAAGCACAGGCCACAGGTCAATGGATGATCATGACTGTGATGGGGGCTTCGGCCAGTATCTACTTTCTTTAACGACGAAATGAGCCGGCACGTTTACTTACGAGGTAAACCTTTCGCTCGACAGGGGGGCGGTTAGTTTCGAAACATTCTCAACATTTAGGAACACCTGTGATCGTCAATGCCAGAGCGGTTCTGGCGTTGACGTGTTTTTTTAGGGAGACATGAAATGTCGGATGATCGTTTGGTGACTGAAGAACTGCTTAACATGGTGCGCGACGAGTGCGGTAGTCGATCGATTCGCAACCAGCTTGAAGAACTCGAAGCGATCGAACCCGAGTTAAAGAACTGGGTGGCGAGACGTACCTGCCATGTGACATTATTACTTGAAGCTTCCGGGATCGCGTCGGAATTGGTGAGTCAAGTTGACGAGCAGATGGAATGGATGGCCGTCGTTCTGATCGAGGCACTGCGGCGGGCGCACTACGAGTTATGGCTGGAAATGGCCATCGGCAGCCGAATCGAGCAGTTGGATCCGGAGCTATCCAAACGGGTTCGCAAACGTAAAGGGAGAGACCGCTGATACAATTGTGATCCATCGCCCACGACGTGAAAACGCAACCAGCATGTGGCCTTTACGGGATGAACCCAATGAGCAAGCATGAAGCCGAATCCACCGCCGGAGAGAGCCATCCGTTGGAGCCGGTGACGTATCGGATCGAGGAACTTCAGCCCAAGCGACCGATCACCCCCGCGTTGACGCGAGCACTCCGGATCCACCGCTCACTCGTGCTGTATTTTACGCAACCGCTCTGCAAGGAGCCCAATGGCAGGCGGACGTCTGGCCGACACGGTTTCGAATCCTGTGGCGGGCTTGATGGTTCCGCCGAGAAACCGGCCGGTGAAATCCTGCAGCACGAAACCTGCCTTCTGGATTATCTCGATCGCCTCGATCGCCTTGGTCGGCCGCTCGACCATCTGAGCACTTGGCATGGCAGTGAACCTGTACCGCCTGAAATTCCTGACAACGTACGGATCAATGTTGGCTGGCGCTTGCATCCCATCGGTGAGGAGCCGCTTGCTGTCAACGGCGCGCAGATCCGGCTGCTCGTGGATGTGTTGCTACAGGCCGAGCCGGACGAAACGATGCGTGCCATGCTTGACCTCATCAGCCACTTGGGCGAAAGCCGCCGTGGAACACCTATTGGCTGGGCGGGCGTGGAGGTATTTCGCTGGCAGTATCCCCATGAAATCAGCAGAGGCGTCGAACAGATGGATGAGGTGCTGACGTTCGAACAACAAATGACCATGGCCGGGTGGAAACCGCTCTGGCCGAATGATGGTGATCGTGCTCCCTCACGGGAGCACGGTGAGCCTGCTCCAGCGATGTCCACGCCCATGTCCAAAACAGAATGCGCGCGGCGTTACCTGAATAATCCATCAGCGCGAACCCGCGATTTCGACGATTATGTAATGTCGGCGTGCCGCGTCGAACAGGTTAGCAAGTACAAATGGTCGATCGATCTCAGCACGCTGGACGAGGCGACGCGACGTCGGGTGGAAGAGCCCTTGCGGTGACCGGTCGCATTTCAAACCCGAAGTTGATTTCAGCCGAATTCAACCAATTCCCGCCATATTCAGCCAACCTAAAGAAAACCTATTTCATTACTTACGAACTTCTCCGATGATTGGGGTGAAGCTTGGAACAGTCACCACAATCCTGAGGAGTTCACCGATGTCCGCCGATGATCTGGATCGCTATCTCGCCGAATACGCTTCGCAGTATCCCACCCTGATTACACTTAAGCAGGCCGCCGAGATTGCCCAGCGGCCGCTGGCGACGATCTACGACTGGTCGTCTCAGGGCTTCTTCGACGAGTTCAAAAAGCCCTGCGGCCGCGAGCGGCGATTGATCCGCGACCGGTTCGTCCGCTTCATGCTCGGCCTTGAACCCACGTCTGCATCGGCTGAATAGGCCTCCCCTTTACCTGAACCAGGTGTCTCGCATGAGGCACCGCTAACCCACGCAGCAGGCGTACCCCCGTCGCCCGTGCGCGATCGGTGCGCCCGTTGCCAGCGAAAGGAATGCCGCAATGGCACGACAGCAGCCCGAAAGGGTTCGTGAGCAGGTCGGCAGCGTCTACCTGATCAAGACACCTGCCTCCCCGAAATGGTACTTGGAGTGGTGCCACGAGGGGGACCAGTACCGCCAAACCACCCGCACCCGGAGTAAAAAACAGGCTCTCAAACTGGCCAAGGAGAAGGACGCGAAACTCGTGCTCGGCCAGTTGGAGGAGCCGAGGCGACGCGGCGTGACCATCGAGCAGGCAATCAGCAAGTACGTCGCGTCACTGCGCAGCCAGGACATCACCGAGAAGACGCTTGATCTTTATCAGCGGGATCTGATGCAGTTCCAACACTTTGCCGCCGGGCAGGGTGTGAAACGGCTGGATCGGGCCGACGCCGACCTGCTGGAGGCATTCGTGCAGCAACTGCGTGATGCAGGGGCGCCACGCACTGCACAACCGAAGAAGAGGCGAGGCAAGCGTTCCGGCCCCAACCGCCCCCGCACCATCCGGGGCAAGTTGAAGACCGTACGGCAGATGATCCGGTGGGCTGTCAAGCGCAGCCTGATCAAGAAGGATCCCGCTTCGGGCTACCGGCTCCCCCGACCCGTCAACACCTTGGCGCCGCACTTCACGTCCAAGGAGATCGCTCACATCCTGGAGGCCAGCGAGGAGCCGTACCGGACGATCTACGAGTTCCTGGTCCTGACTGGGCTGCGTTCCAGTGAACTGCAATGGCTGACGAAAGAAGATCTCGCCCCTGAAGTTGCCTACGTCCGCATTCGGGAGAAGACCTGTCCGTTCACGGGGCAGGTCTGGAAACCCAAGCATGGCCGTGAGCGGACGGTGCCGTTGCCTGCACGGGCGTCAGCGATCGCCCGCACGGCGGCGACCGCATCTCCAGGTCCGTGGCTCTTCTGCCGGGCCACGCCAGCAGACGGCGAGCCTGGTCGCTACGACTGCCAGCAGTTGCTGCGTCCTCTCAAGGCGGTGCTCAAGAACCTGAAGATCAAGCACGGTTCCGTCCACACGTTCAGACACAGCTATATCACGCACCTGGTCAACGCCGGCGCCAGCATCTTCGAGGTGAAGGAACTGGTGGGCCACGACAAGATCACCACCTTGGAGGCGTACTACCACCACCAGGCGGACCGCTTGTCCGAGACGATCCGCCGCGTCGACTTCGCCGGCCTCGTGGGCACCTCATCGAACGGCGATGACAGCCCCGCCGGCGGTTCCAGCAGTTCAAAACGCTAATCAGGCAAAAACCAGCCAACCGCCCGACGGTCGAGCGGCTACTCATGTTGAAAGTTTCAATACAGAAAGGGTTTACAGATGACTCACGACAATGAAAAGAAGAAGCCCACGGATGCAATCCGTGGGCTTTAAGGGTGGTTGGAGTTGGTGGTTTGAGGCGCGTTATTCGTCGGTGACGCAGCCTTCGCTGGCGCTTTTGACGTTTTTGATGTACTTGAACAGCGTGCCGCGCTTGGCTTTGTAGGGGGGCATCTGCCACTGGGTCTTGCGCTTGGCGAGTTCGTCGTCGGTGAGGTCGACGTCGATGCGGTTGGTCTCGGCGTCGATGGTGATCTTGTCACCATCGCGGACGAGGGCGAGCGGGCCGCCTTCCTGGGCTTCGGGCGTGATGTGGCCGACGATGAAGCCGTGGCTTCCGCCGGAGAATCGCCCGTCGGTCAGCAGGGCGACATCATTGCCGAGGCCCGCGCCCATGATAAGGCTGGTGGGGTTGAGCATTTCGGGCATGCCGGGGCCGCCCTTGGGGCCTTCGTATCGGATGACGACGACATCGCCCTTGCCGATCTTGCCTTCTTCGACGCCGCGCATCATGTCCTCTTCGCAGTCGAAGACGCGGGCGGTGCCGGTGAAGGCGAGGCCTTCCTTGCCGGTGATCTTGGCGACCGCGCCTTCGGGGGCGAGGTTGCCCTTGAGGATGGCGATGTGGCCGGTCTTTTTGATGGGTTTGCTGAGCGGGTGGACGATGTCCTGGCCCTTTTTCAGGCCGGGCAGGTTGGCGAGGTTTTCGGCGATGGTGTGGCCGGTGACGGTGGGCAGGTCGCCGTTGAAGTAGCCTTCTTCGAGCAGGTACTTCATGACCGCGGGCGTGCCGCCGACGTGGTGGAGGTCTTCCATCACGTACCGGCCCGAGGGCTTGAGGTCCGCGAGGAAGGGCACACGGTTGGAGACGCGCTGGAAGTCGTCGATGGTGAGTTCGACGTCGACCGCGCGGGCCATGGCGATGAGGTGGAGCACGGCGTTGGTCGAGCCGCCGAGGGCCATGACGATGACCATGGCGTTTTCGAACGCGGGGCGTGTCATGATGTCGCGGGGCTTGATGTCGTCTTCAAGCAGTTTGCGGATGGCTTCGCCGGCCTTTTTGCACTCGTCGATTTTCTCGGCGCTCTCAGCGGGGGCGCTGGACGAGTATGGCAGGCTCATGCCCATGGCTTCGATGGCGCTGGCCATGGTGTTGGCGGTGTACATGCCGCCGCAGGCACCGGCGCCGGGGCATGATTTGCGGACGATTTGTTGACGCTCGTCTTCGTCGATGCGGCCGGCGAGCAGTTCGCCGTAGCTCTGGAAGGCGGAGACGATGTCGCGTGGCTCTTGCTTGCCTTTGACGATGGTGCAGCCGGGCTTGATGGAGCCGCCGTAGACCATGAGGGCGGGGCGGTTGAGTCGGCCCATGGCGATGAGGCAGCCGGGCATGTTCTTGTCGCAGCCCGGGATGGTGATCAGGCCGTCGTACCACTGGGCAGCGGTGACGGTTTCGATGGAGTCGGCGATGAGGTCGCGCGACTGGAGGGAGTAGCTCATGCCCTCCGTGCCCATGGAAATGCCGTCGGAGACACCGATGGTGTTGAAGCGCATCCCCACGAGGCCCGCGTCGCCGACGCCTCGCTTGATGTCGGCGGCGAGGTCGTTCAGGTGCATGTTGCACGGGTTGCCCTCGTACCACATGGCGGCGATGCCGACCTGGGCCTTGTTCATATCGTCCGGCGAGAGGCCGGTGGCGTAGAGCATGGCTTGCGAGGCACCCTGGCTTTTGGGCTGGGTGATGCGGCGGGAGTATTTGTTGGTCTGGCCCTCAGCGGCGGGGGGCGTGGTGGCGTCGGTAGTGGTCATGGTCAGGCTCCGTGAATCGGGAGCCGACTATTGTAGCGGATTGGGGTGAGAGGTTGTGAGAGGCGTGGCTCAGAGACCCACGGCGGGACGCCGTGGGCGTCGAGTCCTCAGCTTTGGTCTTGTTTCTCGGCGGCGGCGAGCAGTTCGTCGCAGCGTTCGCGCGGCACGCCGAGCTGGTCGGCGAAGTGCTGCAGAATGACCCGCTGTTCGAGCGTGATCTCCTGATTGGCGGCGGCGACGTCGAACATCAGCTTCAGCGCCGCCTCCGCGTCCTTCTGCAGGACGAGGAACATCTCGCGGTAGAAGTTCGGGTCGTTCTTGGCACGGCTGAGCATCGCTTCGAGCGACGCCCGGCCGACGCCGGCTTCGTGGGCGAGGGCTTCGAGCAGCGGCCGTTCCTTTTCGCAGATTTCGCGGTCCAGGCCGGCGATACAGCAAGCGGCCCGCAGCAATTCCACCTGGCTTCTCGGCATGATGGAAACCTCCCGGTTGGTGTGGCGAACGCCATCAAGCGTATCGAGCCGCGGACGATCAGGCAATGGAGAAAGGCGGCCGGGCACGTCGGGCGGCGGCACAAACGGTCCGGCCCCACCGGGCGAGGACACGACGCGCTGAGGGGCGGGATGAGGCTGGCCAAGGAAACCGTTTAAGGTACTGCCGGGACCCCTGCGACCGAGAGTAAGACCGGGCCACTGCCTTGCAGAGCCTTTGATGCGTGTCTACGCAAGCTTCAATCCGCAGCCCTTGCACCTCGGGCCGATGCGGACGTCGCGTCTTGACCCATGGTCCGTGGGAATGAACAATGCCGGCACGCCTCAGGCGTAGGCAAAGGCGGTATAGCCATGGACCAGCAACACGACATTCACGCGATGCTCCGCGAGATCTACGATCAGGCGGCGACCGTGCAAGACGGCCAGCTTGCGTCGTACATCCCGGAATTGGCGGCGGTCGACCCTTCGCATTTTGCGATATCGATCTGTGACATTCACGGCAACACGTTCAACGAGGGCGCGCACGCCCAGCCGTTCACGCTGCAGTCCGTCTCCAAGGTGCTTGCCTATGCGTGCGTACTCGCTTGCCAGGACGAAGCGGTCATCATGCAGCGCGTGGGTGTGGAGCCGACGGGCGAGGACTTCGATTCGATTGGCAAGCTCGATCGCTACCGGCGGGCGTTCAATCCGATGGTGAACGCCGGGGCGATCGCCGTGACCGATCTGCTCATGTCCGTCTACGGGCGCGGTGCGTTCGACCGAACGCTGAACTATTTCGCCGCGGCCATGGGTTGTGACGCGCTTGAGATCGATGAGGCGGTCTTCCGCTCCGAGCAGCGTACCGGTGAGCGCAACCGCGCTATTGCGCACCTGCTGAACAACTACAAGCTGCTCGATCATCCGGTTGAGGATGTACTCGATCTTTACTTCCGGCATTGCTCCATCCGCGCCACCACGCAGGATCTCGCGCGTCTCGGTGGCACACTGGCTAACCGCGGCCGCGTTCCGGGCGCCGGCAAAGCGGTGCTTGAGCCTGACTGTGTGCGCAAGGTGTTGAGCGTGATGCTTTCGTGCGGCATGTACAACTCCGCCGGCCAGTGGGTGTACGAGGTCGGCCTGCCCGCCAAGAGCGGCGTGTCGGGCTGCTTGCTCATTGTCGTGCCCGGCCGCATGGGCATCGCCGCCTATTCCCCGCGCGTGGACGAGCGTGGCAGCAGCCCGCGCAGCGTGCTCGCTGCTCGCCTGCTCTCGGACAAACTCCAGTTGCACATCTTTGCCACCTGAGCGACATGCCACGTCCCCACCTGCCCGTAACGGAACCTATGAATCATGGTCGAACTGGTGTTCTTTACCGTTGCTGCTTTGCTGCCGATTGTGAATCCGTTCAGTACGGCCCCGCTGTTCCTGGCAATCACGGAGGGCTACGACCGCGAGACCCGCAATGCTCAGGCGAAAATGGGTGTGATCTACATGGTCGCGATTCTCGCTGTTTTTCTCGTCGCTGGCACGCTGATTATCACCTTCTTCGGTATTTCTTTGCCGGGGGTACGGATCGCCGGGGGGATTCTCATCGGCAGGGTCGCCTTCAGGATGCTCTATCCGCCGGACCAGGTCGGCCTGAGTCCGGAAGAAAAACGCGAGGCCAAAAAGATGGCCGACATTTCATTTTTCCCTCTGGCTATGCCCAGCCTCAGCGGACCCGGCTCGATCGCCGTGACCATCAGCCTTGCCACGCTCGCTCAGAACGTCTGGGAATACCTGGCCATCTTCGTCGGTATCCTCATCATCGCCGCCATCGTCTGGGGCACGTTGCGTCTCTCGGGCCACCTCACACGCTTCCTTGGTGTCAACGGTACAACGGCCATGACCAAGATCATGGGCTTTCTCATCTTCTGCATTGCCATCCAGTTCATCGTCAACGGCGTGACCGATCCGGAACTGCTGCGACTATTCCGTGAGCCCCTTTCGGCCGAGTGAAACGCTCCTCGTCGGGGCTTGCCCATTGGTCGTTCGCTAACCATGCGGGCACGCGACGTTCACGGATAAGGTCGACTCGATTCGCAGTACGGGTTGATCACCGCGAACCTGACGTCCTTGGCGAACGGCTCATTGGTTACGGCTACGGACGAGCGAGGCGTCGGCGACGAATTCCAGGGGAATGGTCGTTTCGTCCAAGCTGTTGCCGTGCTGGTCGGAGATGCGGACCTTCAGGCGATACTTGCCCACGGAGATGCGGGCCGGGAGCGTGATCATCTGCACGACGAAAAAGTCGCGGCGCGGGTTGCGCGACTCGTCGGTGATGCGGACCGGTTCGTGCCGCCACACCGCGAGGCCGTCGGACTCGTTGTAGAGCACGACTTCCTGTTCGAGTTCGACTTCGTAGTTGCCGTTGGCCAGGCGATTGTGGCGGAAGTGTTCGAGTTCGCTGTAGGCGATCACGCGCTGGTCGCGTCCGGCGAGGAAGGTTTTGCTTTCGAACGGCTCGTAGACGCCGTAGCCGGAGACGCGCCTGCAAAGGGCGAAGGTGCGGATCTCCAACGGACGATCGCGAAACAGTTCGTCGAGTCGGCGTTCGATGTCGTAGCGTTCGAGGTCGCCGCCCTGGGCGAGTTCCTGGCCGAGGGTCAGCAGCAGCTGCTGGAAAAGTTCGACGCGGTCGCGTTGCGAGCCGCTGAGCTGGCCGAGGATGGCGGGGTCGATTTCGTGATTGGGGTCGGCAAGGCTGATGGCGGCGGCGATGAGGGCCTTGGACATCGTGGAGTTGTCGCTCTCACGCAGCCGTTCGCGCAGCAGGGCGAGCAGCTCGCGGCGGGTGAGCGGGTCGGGCTCGTCTTCGATGTCGGTGACGGTTTTGGCAGACGAGGGGCCGTGTGCTTCGCCGCTACGGTCGGGTTCGTCTTCCGATTCTTCCGGCTCGGGTTGCTGCCGCGCCTGGCGGGCGGCGCGGATCTGTTCCCACTGCTCGTCGGTGAGCTCGAGGTCTTCGGGGAGGCCGCCGCCTTGCGTCAGCGCCTCGCTGAGGCGGTCGGCCAGGGCCTGTGTGGACGCGGTCACCTCATCGTCCTGATTGTCGGCTTCGGTGATGACGGTGCGTTCGCGCTCTTCGGGCTTCTCCGGGGCGACACAGCCGACGAGGGTCAACGTCAGGGCCACCGCTCCGGCGAGCGTCGGTCGCAGCCACGCGCGCGGCGAAAGATTCAACATGGTTCGTGCCTCCTGCACCTTGCACGGCCCGCTCCATGGGCCGAGATTTTCGAGTCTTATCGGGTGTTATCGGTCAACTGGACGCTGAAACATTCGAGATTTCGCACGGCCTCGCCCAGGCCCGACTTCGACCGCCGGTCGGCCTGGAGCACACCGTCGAACAGCGCCGCCGCCCGCGCCGGCGACATCTGCCGCAACGCATTGAAAAACAACGCCTGTCGCGGCCCCCACAACTTCAACTGCTTCGCCGCCGCCGCCTCCGGCACGCCCGCCTGCCGGAGCATCCACGCCACATTGAGCTTGCGCATCAGGTCCGCGAGGAAGTATGCCACCAACGCATCCGGCTGGCCGGCGAGGTCGATCAACTCCCGCAAGCTGGTGATTAACGCACCGGGGTTGCGCTGCTGCATCGCCTGGAGCGCCACCTCCTGCACCGCCCACGCCTGCTCTTCGCTGCTTCGGCCGACCACGTCCTGTACCAGCTTCGGCTCGATGGGCGAACCTTCGTCGACCATCAACGCGAGCTTGGCCAACTCCGTGTCCAACTGCATCAGCCGAGGGCCCAGCCGATCGATCAGCGCCTCGGCCGCGGCGGGGGTGATGGTGGTCTTGTGCTGCTTCTTTGCCCGGGCGACGAGCCACGCCTTCGCTTCGGCAGGGGAGGGCGCGTCGCATTTGATGATCGCACCGTGTTTGGCAATGAGCTTGTCGAGGTTGCCGCGATTCCACGTTCCGCTGCGAAGCAGCAGCGTCGCGTGGTCGACGGGGTTCTCAGCGTATCGCTCCAGGGCTTCGCGATGGGTTTTGACGAACAGGTCCGCTTCGTCAACGAGCACGAGCTTGTACGTCTGCATCAGCGAGTAGCCGCGCAGCTCATCGAGCACATCGGCGAGCGGGGCGGTCTTGCCTTCGAAGCTGAAGGTTTCGACTTCGCCATGCTCCGCTGCGAGGGCGGCGCGCAGCTCATGCAGGCGGGTCTGCTTGAGCATATCGTCGGGGCCGTGGAGCACGACGAGGCGCATGGACGCATCGAGCGTGACGTCGGCTTTGCGGGCTGGGGCGCGGCTGCGGGCCATGTGGAGGATTGTACCGCAGTCGAGCGAAGCCGACTTGAGCCGAAGTTGGTCGGTCGATGGGGCGGTCGTCGGCTCAGCGTGGCAGTGTTCGCAACGTCCCCGCTGCGGCGTCAGGCGAGGCCTGTTAAAGCTTGGGGCATTGCTTTAAAAGTGAGGAAGGTCGTGCCCGATTATTGCGCCGTTTTCAGTCCAATCGCATCACAGCTGACCAGGTTCCACGGCATCTTCGCCAGCACCATGGCCATGCCACAAAAGTCTGTGATGCCCGCGAACATCAGTCCGCCGCCCACAAACGCAGACAACCAGCCGCGTCGCCTCGTCCCGCTGCTGTTGTGCTGCCAACTGCTCGGGCTGAATCGTCTGCAAACTCATTGCGATCGCTCCAATCCGCTGGGCCTGCGCGTCGTTCATTTCACCCGTCCGCCCGGACTTAATGTGCCATGCTCCCGACGGAATGCATGATTTTAGCCGAATCAGAAGATTTACGAGCAGGTCATGTGTCGAGAGGTCGCAGTGATTGACACCTTTCCAAAGGTCATCTCCATGCCGACGCCAGATCAGGATTGAACTGCTCGAGCGTTGCATTTCACTGTCTTCAAGACGCCAAGGAGAAATAGGCATAGAAATGGGCGTACAATAAAAGGGACGGAAGGATGGAAAAACGGAAGCGATAGGGATTGAACTGCGGCCGAGGTTTGCATAAAGATACCCACAGGCCTGCTCTTTTTCGATGCGTCCTGACAAATGTGATGGACTTGGTTTAGTTGGACGGTGGTGGTGTTTGTTGTCTACGGTCCAACGTTGGTACAAGCCATTATTGAGGGGAGATAAGATTAAGGCTGAATACCAAGAGACCCGGCAGGAGGAGTGGGCGAGCGCGCTGACGCACGCGGTTGGCGTGGTGCTGGCGGTCGTTGCGGCGGTACTGATGCTGCAGCATGCACGTCAGCATGGAGATGCCTGGCATATTGTGACGGTGGCGATCTTTGGCATCACGTTAGTGGCCGTTTATCTCGCATCAACGCTCTATCACGGCGTATGTCACCCGCGATGGCGGCGGGCTCTGCTCACCTGCGACTACGTGTGCATCTATCTGTTGATCGCTGGCTCCTACACGCCGTTTGCACTGGTCACAATCGGCGGGCAGGTGGGGTGGAGCATCTTCGGCGTGATCTGGGGGCTTGCAATCATCGGCGTCCTGCTGAAGCTGCGATTCTGCGATCGCTTTCCGTTGGTGTCCACCGGCATCTACCTGGCCATGGGCTGGATGGCGGTGTGCTTCAGCGTGCCGGCCATCGAGGCTATGAGCACTACGGGCCTGGTCTGGCTGGGCGCCGGCGGCCTGGCGTACACCTTCGGTGTGGCTGTCTACCTCTGGCGTCACCTGCCGTTCAACCATGCGATCTGGCATCTGTTCGTGATCGCCGGCAGCGCCTGCCATGTCACGGCAATATTCCACGACGTTCTGCCAGCTCTGCCAGCATAGCGGCGACCGCGTTATCCCACCGATCATAGTAGGCGTGAACCTCCATCACCCGCCGAGCCAGGGGATGGAGCGGGATGGGCGATGCGATCAGCGTCCGGTGGACGCTTGTTCAGGCCAACGTGACGTTCTCGGCCTGTGGGCCTTTTTCGCTCCGCTGTTCGTCAAAAGTGACGCGTTGCCCCTCTTGCAGGTCTTCGAAGCGTGCATCCTGAAGACTGTTGGCGTGAAAGAATATTTCCTGACCGGACTCCGTCTGGATGAATCCGAAACCTCGGTCGGTCAACTTTTTGATCTTGCCTTCTGCCATGGTGTCTTCTCCTGAAGCGTGTTTGAGTGAATGCCCGGACCTGTCCTGACGTTATCGTATCAGATCGAGGTTCGTCGAGGCGCGGGCTCGATCAATACGGCGGCGATCCACGTCGAACTGTCCGAACCGTCCGAACCGTCCGAGTCGTCCGAGTCGTCTGGATCGCCGGATGCGCCACGGCCTCGACGTTCCGCGGCATGAGCCGGACGTGGCCGCGGGTCCTATTGCGTCGTTACGGGTATCAACTGGACGAAGTATCAATCGAGCCGAGCCATGCCAGCGTGTTCCGGTGACAAACCCGCTCGCGTGCGGGGGCGGGCAGTGCATCCAGGCAGGCTACCTCGCGGCGGTAGGAACTGCGGATCTGCAGCCGATCGTATTCGATCGAGTAGTAGGGCACATCACTACCCCAGATCAGCTTGTCCGGGTATGCCTGTGCCAGATCCTGCAGTACTCTTTCGGGCGACATATAGTCGGACTCGAAGCGGTCGACTGGTGCCGCAACGGCAGGCAGGTCTCGCTGAGCGCAGATGCAGTGCGTGATGAATGCGGAACAGTCGAACCACGCATTCGGCAACTGGGCCACACGATCCAGCGTGGGCTGATGAAATCGGCAGGAGTGGGCGAGTACGAACCGCACCTTCGGCCGCGACTCCACCACGCGAAGAATATCGCTGCACTGCGACCACTTATCTTCCGCTCGAATGCTCGTATGAATGAGCAGCGGCAGGTCATGCGCTTCAGCATAATCGAGCATGCACGCGCCCTCGTCGAGCAACGCCAGAATGGGCGATTGAATTGTGTGCGTCTGAAACTTCAGCCCATAGATTCTGTATTCCGACGGCAGCGCCTGCCATGCACGCACTTGCGCTTCGGGCTTGCGGGATGGGTCGGCAATGAGGAACGGCCACAACCGCGATTGCCAATCCGCTGGACAACGCAGGATGTCGTTGCACAGTCGACGATTCTCAAACTCATAAGGCACAGCGTCAGCATCGGCGGCGAGCTGGATTCGGTTACGCTTGATCGCCGCCATGTCCAGTGCCGTGTACGCGACGAATGGGAACACGACGAAAGCGTCGATGTTGAATCCATCCGCTTCGTTAAACAGCCGTGGCAGGTCGAGGCAGTAGGGCGACCAGCCCTGCATGTAGAACAGCGGGTCGAAGCCGACGTGCGTGTGGTTGTCAATCCGCATTAACGCTCTCCATCCGGAATCGCAAAACCAGCCAGCTCAGCCGACGTTCATGCCGATGGGAAGTACGACCGCTTTGATGATCGGCTCCGTGCGATCCGCAATCGCATGAAAGACCTTTTCGGCTTCGGCGGGGGCGACCTGGTGTGTCACCAGGTCTTTCGCAGGGATCAGGCCGCGCTTGAGCAGGTCGAGCGATACGCTGAAGTTGATCGCCGGCTCGGCGAAGACTGGGCGCAGCGTGATCTTGCGGAAGATGAGGTGGTTGATGTCGATCTCGATTCGGCTCCGGTCGCCGAAATGCAGGCCGTAGAAGGTGATGATCCCGCCGTAGGCGATCGCCTTCAGCGCGTCATGCATGCTCTCCGGCGGGGCGCTGACGATCACGCGATCCACACCGTCGGGGAATCGTTGCTTGATGACAGCTTCGACGTCCTCTTGCGCGGCGTCGATGACCTGGTCGATGCCCATCTTCTCCGCCAACGCGGTACGTGCTTTGCCGAGGGTGCTGTTGGTATTGATCTGCGTGGCTGCGACGAACCCGGCCCCCTGCAGCTTGGCGACCTTGGCTGACATCAGCCCGAGCGGTCCGCAGCCGATGACCAGAACGCTACCACCCAGCGGCACGTCCGCCTGGAGCACGGAGCTCAGCGACACCGCCAACGGCTCGGTGAGGCAGGCCGCCACGGGCGACAGGCCCTCGTACTTCACGAGATTGTTGCAGCGGACGCGCATGTACTGGCCCATGCCCGACTGCCCGCCGAGATCGTAGAAGGATACGCACAGGTCGGGTCGGCCGCCCTTGCACTTGTCGCACAGGCCACACATGGCGCAGTCTTCGACAATGACATGGTCGCCCGGCTGAACGTGGCTGACACCGTCGCCCACCGCCACGACCTCCGCGGCGATCTCGTGGCCGAGCGGCATGGCATCGTCCGACCACTGCTTGAGAAAGTTCATGTCCGTGCCGCAGACACCGCAGGCATGCACCTTGACCACCGCGTCGTTGAAGCCAGGCTCTGCGATGTCCACTTCACGGCGTTCGACGACCATGTCTTTCTTGCCGTACAGGCCGATGCTTTTCATATACCGCCTCCTTTTTATGCGGGGCACTGTTCAGCGCTGGACCCGACGGGTTGATCGGCCAGTGTGATCATCCGCGCGTCCAGCACGAGCAAGCCTTCAGCGTGCACCTTGATCGGGTTCAGATCCACCTCAGCGATGTAAGGATTGTCCATCAGCAACTGCGAAACCTTCATCAGTGCTTCGCGGATGGCTTCGAGATCGACGGGTCTCGTACCTCGAGCGCCGGTCAGCAGTGGGAAGGCTGCGATCTCGCGGATCATCGCGTCTGTTTCGGTGTGATCGAGCGGGCAGACACGGAAGGCGACGTCCTTGAGCACTTCGACAAAGATACCGCCGAGGCCGAACATCACCACCGGTCCGAACACCGGGTCGTTCAGGCCGCCGATGATGACCTCGACGCCATCAGTAACATCCATCCGGGTAACGAGAACACCCGCCAACTCGGCGGTTGGATCATATCGGCGTGCATTGGCAATGATGTCGTCGTACGCTTGCCTCACATCGTTCTCATTCCCGAGCGTCAGCTTGACACAGCCAGCGTCGGACTTATGCGAAATATCTTTCGAGATGATCTTCATCGCGACGGGGTAGCCAATGGTCTCGGCGTATCGCACCGCCTCGTCCGGCGTCTCGGCGATGCGCTCGTCAGGGTAAGGCAGGTCGTAGGCCCGCAGCAGTTGCTTCGCCTCGGGCTCAAGCAGTGAACCCCGCCGGGCCGATTCGCGGATAGCAGGGTCAATCTCGATAGCAGGTTGTTCATCCCGCTTCGCCAACCACGTTCCCTGCCTGGATTGATTTTCGTGCTGCTTCACCAGCGCAGCCATCGTGTTGACGGCATCGTGATGGCTGTAGAACAGCGGAACGTTGTGTTTCTGAAGAATGTCCACCAGTTCGCTGGGCTTGTACGAGGCGAAATAGGAGTAGATCAGAATCGGCTTGGAACTTCGGCCGATCAGGTCGCACATGCGTTCGACATAAATCCGTTCTTTGTCCAACTCTTTTGGGCTGATATTGAAAAAACCTGCAAAGCCGCCGACGATGATTACGCCATCAATCGAGGCATCATTGATGGCGGCCTCTGTCGCTTCGACCACGTTCTCCCAGCCGGCGAGATCGATCGGGTTGACGACCGAGCCGTTGGGCGGGATGAATTGCTTGAGTCGATCCTGCGTGGCTTGCGACAGTTCCGGAACGACCAGCCCTTTCTGCACGCACGCGTCGCTGGTCAATGCGCAGTCGCCGCCGCCTTCGGAGATCACGCACACGCGATTGCCCGCGGCTGTCTTTTGCTGATTAAAAGCCATCAGCAGCGAGGTGAACTCGGCGATATCGTGCACTTGGATCGCGCCCGCCTGCTTCAGTGCAGCGCTGTAAATCGCATCATTGCCGGCGATCGACGCGGTGTGGCTGGCGACCACCTTTGCGCCGGCTTCCGTGCGCCCGCTCTTCAGTACCACAACGGGCTTGACCTTTGCCGCCTCGCGAACCTCCTCCACGAACTGCCTTCCGTCGCGTAGTCCCTCGATGTGGATCGCGATGCTTCGCGTGTGTGGATCGTCACGAAAGTATCGGACGAAGTCGTGAACCTCGACGTCCGCCTGGTTCCCGAGGCCGACGACGTAGCTGAATCCGAGCCCGCGTTCCGCACCGGGGAAGGTCAGCGAGGTGGTCAGGTTGCCGCTTTGCGTGATCAGGGCCGTGTGGCCGGGCTTGATGAAGCCGGACATCAGCGCATCGAGTTTCGCTGGTGCGCTGTAGTAGCCGAGCGTGTTCGGGCCGACGATGCGGATCCCGCGCGTTCTGGCTTTCTCAACCAGCGCAGTCTGCAGCGCGCCGCCATCTGCCCCGTCCTCGGCGAAGCCGGCGGTGATGATCACAATGCCCTTCACGCCTTTGGCGGTACAGTCTTCGACGGCAGCGCTGGTGAGCTTCTTAGGCACCATGATCAGCGCGACGTCGACCTCGCCGGGCACGTCCAGCACGCTGTCGTAGCATTTCAGGCCGAGGATCATGTCGGCGTTCGGGTTCACCAGATGCAGTTCGCCCTCGTAGCCGCAGCGTTGCGCGATCTCAACGAGCGGATAGCCGAAGCTGTCCGGGTTTCTCGAGATGCCGATGACTGCGACGGACCGCGGGTTTAACAGGGCATGCAGGTTATCTGCCATGAGGGCACTCCGGTTGTGGGCTAGCTGGCTGTGTCATCGCGATGCTTACGGCATGCTGATTATTAAGCTGGGGTGAAGCGGGGAATGCTTATCGCCGGGGTGACGTCGTCGAACATCACCTTGACGGGCATATCAATGGTCACGGCCGCGGGTTCGACGCCGACGACGTTCGAAATCATCCGAATGCCCTCATCCAGATCGATAATCGCGTACACGTAGGGAACCTCTGACGCGAAGCTCTCGTGAGCCGCCTGATGAACGATCGTGTAGCTGTAGACCGTGCCGCGGCCGGCGGAAGGGATCCACTCCACATCCTTCGACAGGCATTGGTGACACATGAGCCGGGGGAAGTGCATTCGCTGCCCGCAGGCGCGGCACTGCTGAAACACCAGTTCATGTCGCTTGGCCGCTTGCCAGAAAGGCTCCGTCTCAGGCAGCATTTCGGGCACGGGCTTTGTGTTTGGCTGGGCCATGTTCATCACGTCCGTGATCCTTTATTCCTTACGGCGTTTCGTTGCCCAGGATGATGGTGCATTCGTTGGCCATGGAACCACCGTTGCCGCTGGCCAGCCCGAACCGCGCGTCTTTTACCTGTAGATCGCCCGCCCGCCCCATTAACTGCCGCACCGCTTCGACGATGGGCATGAAGTGGCAGGCGCCATACGGCTGACCTCGTCCGAGTTGCCCGCCATCCGTGTTCACGGGAAACGAACCGGTATACGTCAGGTCGGTCTTCTCGATGTATTCAGCGCCCTGTCCCTTTTCGCAGCGGCCGATGTCTTCCAATGCGATGACGACCGTAATCGTGTAGCAGTCGTACAACTGGGCGAAATCCATGTCGTTAATCGTCAGGCCCGCCATATCGAACGCCTTGCTGGTGGCCTGCTTGACGGGCGACGTGGTGAGCGACTGGTCTCGGCCGTAGGCGGGGTTCCACATGCCGCGGTCAATGCTCTGCCCGCCGCCGAGCAGGTACACGGGCGGCCGCTTCACATCTTTCGCCCGGTCGGCGGATGTGAGAATCAGTGCGGATGCCCCGGTGCATGGCATGACGATTTCAAACAGGCGAAGCGGATCGCAGATCATCCGCGAATCAACCACTTCCTCTGCCGTGATCGGTTTCTTCAACAGGGCGTTGGGAAACTTTGCCGCATGATGGCGGGCGTTGACGACCACCTGCGCGATCTGTTCATCGGTCGCATTGAACTCGTGCTTGTATCGCTGCTTGATGAGCGCGTATGCGGAGTTGTCGGTCATCGGCCCGTAGATGGTGTCAAAGTCGCGTTCAAACGGTGTCGCGACTTCCGAACCGAACTCGAACATTCGCTTGGGATCCATCGTCGAACCGCCGACGAGCAGCACGGTGCTGCATAGCCCGGCGTCAATCGCCGCGGCGGCATAAAGCATGCCCGCGGCACCAGACGCGCCGCCGAAGTAAAGGTTGTCGAGGAATGTCAGCCGAAGCTGCAGGTATTCGGCAAGATCCATCGACCAGCTGACCTTCTGGTCCAGCGGCGGGATCGCGATCAGGCCGTCGATGGCATCCTTGCTGATGCCCGCGTCTTGGATCGCGAGGCGAGCTGCGTCGCATTGCTCGGTGTAGTTGGAGCGTGTACCCGAATCGCGGTACTTGACGAACTCGGTCTCGCCGTATCCGATGATCGCGCTGTGACCTCGTAAACTCATGGACGCTTTTCCCTCGCCTCGGATTGATTGTTTCGCTTCGCGGCCGCAGTCTTGTCTGGTTCGTTCTGGCGGCGGTGACGGACGATGCTTTCGAGCCGAAAGACATCTGGTCGATAGTGCGTCACGAACAACCCGCCAGCGCGTTGATTGGTCAGGTAGGCCGTGCAGGTTTCGCGCAACGCCGGTCGGCCACGGCGCATCTGCAGCGACTGGGCCGTGGCGGTGGACGTCTGCACCGCCTCCACCGATTGGCGGACATATTCCAGTTCCACCTGCTGCACGTCTTGCCAGTGATTAAGGAAATCAACGTGGACCAGATCGTCCCGCGTGATGCGCGTGGCGACCGAGCCCTCCAGCCAGACCTCGTCGACCGCGACGGGATCGCCGCTGAGCAGGTCAACGCGTTCGGCCCAGAGCACGCTTTGCCCCGCCTTGATGCTCATGGCCGTCGCAATCGCTGGCGGCGCATCGACCCAGCGCATCGTCTTGACGCGCCGTTCGAGCTCATCGAGGTACGGCCAAACGCTGTCGAAGTAACCGCCGTGCACCAGCGGAATGTGCCGCTGCGGCTGTGCCGCGACACGGGAACCGGAGCCACGCCGGCGTTGAATCAGGCCCTGATCCTGAAGGATGCGAAGCCCTTCACGCACCGTCACCCGCGATACGCCGAACTTCTCGCACAGCATCTGCTCGGTCGGCAACTGCTGTCCGATGCCATATTCGCCGTGGAGAATCTGGCGGCGGATGACCTGGGCGACACGATGGCTCGCAACCTTCATGGGGGCTCGCTGTTCCTCGGGGTGGCAGCTATTCTGCACTAAGGTATAACACATCATCGATTGTATGACAAATTATTCGGCCGAGCACGGGGCCAGGGTTGACGCAGTGGGCACTGAGGGCTCCCTTCTGCGGATCGCGGAGACTCGTCACCTGGTCGGTGGTCCGGAAGGATGCGCTTGCGAAGCCGAGGGTTTCGTCGCCCCTGCAACGGTGCGAATCATCTCCACTAATGCGTCCCGATGGCCGGCCTTCGTGGTGTAGGCCACCGCGCCGGCATCCAGCATCGCGGCTGCGGTCTCCGGCTCTTCGTACATCGAGAGGCCAATGATGCACGTATCGGGCCGTTCAGCGATGATGGCGCGGGTTGCCTGGACGCCGTTGAGGATCGGCATGGAGTAGTCCATCAGGATGACGTCAGGCCGAAGGCGACGTGCCATCTTGACCGCCTCCTCGCCGTTGGCCGCTTCGCCGACGACTTCAATGGCGCTCTCGCCGGCGAGCATTGCCGAGAGGCCCTGCCGCATGACTGCGTGATCATCCGCCAGCATCAGGCGTATGGGGCCCGGCTGGCGATCGGGCCTCGCTGGTTCTGCCGCGGCGGGTGGGGAGGGTTGTCGCGGCGCAGCGCGGACCGCGTGGGCCAGTCCGCTCGATGGGGGGCCTTCGCCTTCGCCTTTGAGCTGTGCGGTTAGGGTGATGTGAGTCCCTTGGCCGGGCTTGCTCTGCATCTTGAAGGTTCCGCCGAGCAGTTCCAGCCGCTCGCGAATACTGAAGAGGCCGAAGCCGCCTGCCACGCGGCCAACGCTGTTGAACATCGACGCCGAGTCGAAGCCGCTGCCGTGATCTTCAACCGTCACCTGCAACTGTTGATCGTCATGCTGGGAAACGGTGACCTTAGCTTGCGAGACATCGGCATGTTTGGCGACATTAAAGAGCAGCTCTCGGACGGCTTGAAAGATCATCAGCCGTACGTCCTCGCGGTCGACGGCGATGTGGCCCTCCACTTTGAGGTTGACTGTCAGGCCGTGCGTTTCCTGCATCCACCGCGCCAGCCAGTCCAACCCTGCCGCGAGCCCCGCTTCGTGCAGAATCGGCGGCGATAATTCCACAGCCAGTGATCGCGAGACCTTGACCGATTCGTCCAGCAGCCTGTCGACCTCGTCCAGAGCCCGCTGCGGCTCCGGCGCCAGATGCTTGCCGATGCTTCCCAGGCCATACTTGGCGCCGACCAACAGCTGCTGGAGATGATCGTGAAGCACCTGAGCCAGCCGCCGACGTTCTCGCTGCTCGGTCATCGTCAGTTCCGAGGTGAGGTGGGCGAGCTGATCGGCCCGTTGTTTCAACTCGGCGGTGCGCTCCGCAACTCGGCGCTCCAACTCGTCGTGCGACTTGCGCAGGGCCTGTTCCTGCTGCTTGCGATCGCTGATGTCCCGGATGGCGGCGAACCATCGGGTCTGCTTGTTCAGGATACGCGTCTGGCTATGGGTTTCCACGCTGATCCGCTTGCCGTCTTTGCGGATTATTTCATGCTCGAAGGTGGCTTGGTGGGTCGATCGCATCGCCTGCACGATCCGATCGACCTGATCGGGGGGGATGAAATCCGTTAGCGAACGTCCGATCAACTCATCCAGATCGCAGCCGAGCATGTTCGCCAGTCGCTCGTTGGCGTCGCGGATCACCCCATCCTCGCTGATGGCGATACCTTCGGAGGTGGCGTCCGCCAAGGCCCGAAAATTCCCCTCGCTTTCGCGCAGCGCTGCGTGAAGTACGGCGTCCCACTCACCGTTCTTACTCGACGCCAGCCAAACCCCGACGAGCATGTAAATCGCACCGAGGTACGTCGCCGAGCGGCCCAGCCAGCCCACGAGACCGCCGATGACCGGGGCGATCAGCACCGCAAACAGGCCCAGTGCAAAGAGAGCCATCGCCATGGCGTACCAGCGGCCGAACGTCCAGGTCCGTTGTCGGCTGATCGACCCGACGACCACTGCGGCGAAAGCGAACATGCCCACCGCCGTCCCCAGCACCGTCTGTCGCAGGGGCGTGGGGCCCGTCACCGGATCGATGAACAGCGGTGTCGCCTCCACCGCCGCCGCGTAGGACAGTGCCGCGACGATCAATACCACGAGCGTGTACGCCGTGGTCACAACCATACGGGCATGACGTACGACGCGATTATCCCGGCCGAAGACAATCAGCACCATCAGGACGTGGCAGACGCCGGCGAACGCCATCCCCGTGTTGAAGACAGTCACCGCAAGGTTGACCTGCTGGAAGTGCACCGCCAGCCCCGACACCAGGCTGCTGACGCCGACTGTCAGCATGCCGCAGCCCAGCAGTAGCACGGACAGCGACCCGTTGCGACCGAAGCTGCGTGCCGCCAGGTAGGCGACGAACACGCTTGTCGCTGTGCGGAGGATGAAGTTAAGGATCGCGACAAGGTAGGGGGGCTCGATCGCGCGCGGAGCGCCCCAAAACCACACCGCCGCGATCGCAATCGCGAACAGTGGGATGGGGATCCACGCAAACCTCAGGGGGCGTGCCTTGACGCCTGAGGCCGTGGGCACAGCCAAGTCTACCCTCTCAAACATCGAGGCTTGGTCTCCTCCACGTGCTTCGCAGGGCTACTCGGCTGCCAGCGATGGCCGCTTCATGGTCGACCACGAGAGTTTGAAAGCGCAACAGCATGCCCTCCTCCCGGGTTCGACAATCTGAGGACACGTATCATAGCACCCTTATCGCCTGCACGAACGGAAGCGGAAGAAGTTGAGGGGAGCGTCGAACTGGCCCAGCTTCGTCATGTCTCGGCCCGACCGTACGGCTGTCCGCCCACGGTCACATGCGGCAGGGGGGAGCAACAATCTGAAACCGCAGTGTGTCGAATCAACTCGCTTTCCATCAACCACATAAGTGGTCACAAGGCAATTCTGGAATACAATGCTTGCTCACAACAGGCGCACCGCGCCATGGACCCACCGCCTGACCGGGGGCGTAGCTTCGATCCCATGAGCAGGGTCCGCGCCCCGGTTGTACCCTTACAACAGTTGTCCCTCAGCAGACCACCATCAGACCCAGGAGGCTCCTATGCCTGATTCGACATCATCAACCAGCAGCACGGCCGTGTCATTGGAGGTGCTGGATGTACCTTTGGAACGCGATGTGTTTTTGCGCACGCTCCTGCGTCACCTCGCCGGCACGTTGCAGGACGTGATCGGCCTGGACGATGCATCGGGCTTCGTCAGCGTGGTGGGGCAGGAGATGGGCGAGCAGATGGACCAGATGTACCGCAACGCGTTGGCGGTCGATCAATTGAGCGCGGATCAGGTCGCCGCAGTGCTGGTGGATCTGAAGCGGCGTATCCAGGGTGATTTTTACATCATTGAACACGACGATGAAAAGATCGTGCTGGGCAATCGCGCATGTCCGTTTGGCGACAAGGTCAAGGATCGGCCGGCGCTTTGCATGATGACGTCCAACGTGTTCGGCTCGATCACCGCAGAAAACCTGGGCTATGCCAAGGTACATTTGCAGGAAACCATCGCATCAGGCGACGACGGCTGCCGCATCGTTGTCTACCTGAAGCCAACGGATGAATCAGATAACGTGCATGGCCGCGTCTACGTGAAATCATAAAGGGTGTCCAAGCGTGAAACACCAGGCTTCATCCGCCGACTGGCTGCCATTGTTGAGCGAACCCGCGGTGGTGGTGACGACCGACGGGGAGATTGTGCGCGGCAACGATGCGTTTTCGTCCCTCGTTGGCGCAAAGACCAACTCACACGCCCGGCTTGACGCGTTCGTCGTCAGCGATGACCACAGCCTTCAACGGCAACTGCGCAAGTGGGCGCGAACCAAGCACCCCGTGCCCGGCGCCTTTTGTTTGCGCACGGCCAGCGGCGATACGCACGTCGCCGTCGAGGCGGGCCGACTCTCGCCCGCGGACGCCCGCGAGGGACCGGTGACGGTCCTGATTCGTTGCAAGTCCAACACCGGCGCGGTCACCCGATTTCGCACGCTGGGCGAAAAAGTCGATGCGCTGACACAGGAAGTGCTCGCCCGCCAGAAGGCCGAGCAGGACGCTGTGACAGAGCGCGAACGCTGGCGGATCACGCTCGCCAGCGTCGGCGACGCCGTCATCACGACCGACTGCGACCAGAAGATCACGTTCATGAACGAGGTCGCCGAGCATCTGACCGGCTGGACCTTGGCCGACGCCACGGGTCAGGACAGCGCCACGGTTTTCAACATCGTCAACGAACAGTCGCGCCAGCCTGTCGAGAGTCCCATCGTCCGCGTGCTGCGCGAGGGGGTCATTGTCGGTCTGGCCAATCACACGGTGCTCATCGCCCGCGACGGCCGGGAGATTCCCATTGATGACAGCGGCGCGCCGATTCGTGACAGCCACGGCGAAATAGTCGGCACGATCCTGGTCTTCCGCGACATCAGCGAACGCCATGCC
Source organism: Phycisphaerales bacterium AB-hyl4 (assembly GCA_041821185.1). Lineage (NCBI taxonomy): Bacteria > Pseudomonadati > Planctomycetota > Phycisphaerae > Phycisphaerales > Phycisphaeraceae > Natronomicrosphaera > Natronomicrosphaera hydrolytica. The sequence goes on from JBGUBD010000002.1 coordinate 326,440, forward strand.
GCCGACCAGACCCGCGCACGACTTGCAGCGATCGTGGAAAGCTCCGAAGACGCGGTCATTGGCATGGCCCTCGACGGCATCATCACGGAATGGAACCCGGCGGCCACGGAAATGTTCGGCTATACGACGGAAGAAATCGTTGGACAATCGGTGTTTTCAACGTTGGTCCCCGACGATCGCGAGAGTCAGGAGCAGCAGATTCTCAGCGCCATCCGCGACAGCCGACGGATCGAGCCCTTTGAAACAAAGCGCTGCCACAAAGACGGCCACCTGCTGGATATTTCGCTCTCCGCTTCGCCGATCAAGGACACCTACGGCCGCGTCATCGGCATCGCTACGATCACCCGCGATATTACTTTTCAGAAGCAGGCCGAACGCCAACTGCAAACGCTGAATCAGCAGTTGGAACAGCGCGTGGAGCATCGCACCAGCCAACTGCGCGAGCTGACGCAACAACTCACACGAGCCGAGCAACGCGAACGGCGACGCATCGCCCAGGCGTTGCACGACAATCTTCAGCAGATGCTGGTCGCAGCACGCATGCGTGTGGAGACGCTGGTGAATCACTCAACCGAGCCAAAGGTGGCGTCCGTCGCGCGGCATGTACAGACGCTCATCGACCAGTCGCTTGACGCGTCGCGGTCGCTGACGCTGGAGTTGAGTCCGCCGGTGCTGTATGACGGCGGCCTCAACGCGGCGCTGCCGTGGCTGGCGCGGCACATGAAGGAGCAATACGGCCTGAAACTCGCGGTGCAGGTGGCCACGGATGCGGAGCCTATCGATGAGGATGTGCGTGTGGCGTTATTTTTTGCAGCGCGCGAGCTGTTGTTCAACATCATCAAGCACAGCCGAACCGACCACGCCCATGCATCGCTCGCAACGGCGGAAGGCGGACAGGTTCGCCTCGTCGTGCAGGACGAGGGCGTTGGCTTCGATCCGCAGGGGATTCGGAATCTGAAGGATGAGGCCACCGGCTTCGGCCTGTTCAGTCTACGCGAGCGGATCGAGTTCATGGGCGGGCGGATGACCATCGAAAGCGCGCCGAGCCAGGGCACGCGCATTGACATCATCGTGCCCCAGCGCCAGTCCATCGCCGACGCGCCACCCTCCATTCGCGCTGCCGAGCGGCGGAAGCAGGCAAAGGGCGATCCGATACCACGCGCCAACACTTCCATTCGCGTCCTGCTGGTCGATGATCACCAGATCCTGCGCGAAGGCATCGCTGGCATTTTGATGGAGTACCCGGACGTTGAGGTCGTCGCGGAGGCGGCGGACGGAGAGCAGGCGGTGGAACTGGCTGCCGAATACGAGCCCGATGTGGTGATCATGGATATTACGCTGCCAAAACTCAACGGCATTGAGGCGACCCGTCTGATTACGCAGCAATTGCCCCACGTTCGCGTCCTGGGCCTGTCCATGCATAACAGCCAGGACATGATGGAGGCCATGACCGCCGCCGGCGCCGTTGACCTGCTCGTCAAAGACGGCCCCTCAGACGAACTGATCCAAGCCATCCGCAATGCAGTCGCCGACTGAACATTCGACCTCCTCCCCCGAGAGCTTCCGTCGTCGATGATGGATTGCGTCGATCGTACCCCATCCGTACCTGATCGCCCGAACGTTTGACCCGGTGAGCGCTGTTGCTCAGTGAACACCTGCATTGAAATTCCCGCACGGCTAGCCACGAAAGAGTATGCGCGCGCATTGTAGATTGTCAGTCACGCTCCGGTGCAGGGTTCGGCGGGGGAAGCATGAACTGTTCGATCACGCCGGTGAAGTCTCGGCGGCGATGATGCGTTGGTTGGCACACATCACGAGCTACGACGCACTGGCCGACCGCTACAGCGGCGAAAAGACCAAAGCCCACCCGCCTAAAAAGGATACGCCGGGGGATACGGGGCCAAGGGGATACGCTTTCAGGCCATCAAAAAAGCCCTTAAACCTTGAGGTTTAAGGGCTTAATAAATCGGGGCGACACGATTCGAACGTGCGACCTTCGCGTCCCAAACGCGACGCTCTGCCAAGCTGAGCTACGCCCCGTCTACGGCGAAAATGTCCGCCGACCGATGCCAGTATAGCCGAGTTCGGGTCGGGTTGTGCGATAGGTCGTTGATCACGTTGCTTGAGCGAAGAGTATTGCGATTGAGACGGCAAATCGCAGCACTTCGCCGACGGGATCAGTTTGTCGTCACCGCAGCGTCCCATTCCAGCAATGCGTCGATCTCGTTGCGTTCGGTGAGGACGGTGAAGTCGATCGCGTATTTGCGCGTTTCGCCGGCTTGGAGGGTGTTGGCGGTGTCGTTGCCGGCGGTGTCGGGTTTGTTGTTGACGAGTCGGCCTGAGAAGGGTTCGATGCCGGCGACGTAGCTACCGCCCGTGCCGTAGTGGAGCCAGTTTGCAAGCTGGGGCAGTTGGTCGGCGCGGTAGCGAACGCGGAAGGCACGGCGTTGCCGGGCGTCGAGCAGGCCGACCTCGACGTGGCCGGTGTCGTCAGGCTCGGGCTGCACGACGAGGCCGCCTTCGCCGCTGCCGGCGTGTTTGCTAAGGGGCGGGGGAACCTGCTTCCACGGGTCGAGGTCTGCCTTGTCGACGGAGCCCCATACATCGCTAAGCGAACCGCGATAGATGAAGCGAGCGCCGGGTTGGAGCAGGGGGTAGCCGAGGTTGACGTGGTAAAGCCAGTGGTGGGGGGCGGGCTCGTTGCCGCGGTTGGTGACTTCGTCTTCGATCCAGATGCGAGCTTCACCGAGGCGGCAGCGGATCGATCGGCGGGTTTCGATATTCGGGCCGAACACGCGCGTGTCGCGTACGATCATTTCGATGCGCATGTCGCGATTGCCGCGCGTCGGGTCGGGGTTGTGCACCGCTTGGACGGCGGCGGGCGTGTTGCTGTGGTGGCCGTGCTGGTTGAAGCGGTCGCGATCGTCAGCGTGGGGCGCGCCGATGTGCAGCGGGCCGCAGGTGGTCACCAGTCCGCCAGGCCAGGAGCGAAGCCAGTGGTTTTGTCGCTGGTACGCTTCCTCCGGCGGCATGAGATCGTTGGAAGTGAGGTAAGCCAGCGGACAGTCATTGTGGACGGCTTCGAAGATATCGCCGCCGCGATCGAGCCCGACGGTAAAGCGGAGCCCCGAGCCTGTGTCGACCATCGCGACGCGTACCTTGCCGCCGCCCATCGGTTGCGGCGAATCCAGTGTGCCTGTGCGGATGCCGCCAAGTTGAAGCGGGTTTTCACAAAGCGGTGCGTCGAAATCGTGGTCGGTCATGGAAGACTATCCTTGGAGGTTGGACGCGTATATCGCCCCGACGGAACGGTGATAGATTAGCAGACGCGGTCTGTCGGCGGGGGCAGTGGTGGCGGGGTGTGATCAGGCGCTCGCTTGCTGCCGGGGACGGTCATGCGGGCCGGTGCGGATGTCGCCGGCGTGGGCCGCCCAGTCGGCGAAGGCAGACGCAGGCTTGCGTCGAGCCCAGCCTTGCTTCAGTCGGGCTTCGACTTCGGGCCAGGGGCGGACGCCGGTGGTGGCGTCGGCGGATTCGACGTTGCACGCGCCGACGGCGGTGGCGGCGGTGGCGGCCTGCTCGGGTGTTTCGCCGCGCAGGATCGCCGCCAGCAGGCCCGCGATGGTGCAGTCGCCCGAGCCATTGGCGCCGACCACTTCGACTTCGAAGCAGGGCGAGAGCAACTCACGGCCGAGCCATGCGTCGATATCGCGCAACAGGTCGCCGGGCACTTGTTCGAGGCGGGCGCGGTCGTCGGTGGTTCGCAGGTACAGGCCATGCTCGCCGAGTTTGATGACCACCACCGCTGCGCCCATCGCGAGCAGTGTTTCCGCCAACCGTGCCAGACGCTCTGGTGTTGGCGAACCGACTTCGTTGGCCGGGCCTTGGAGCATGTAGCACAATTCGTCGAAGCTCGGTGCGAACACGTCCACATGAGGCAGCACGCGCTCAAGCAAGCTGCGCCAGTCGGTCTGGCCGGCTTCGGTGTCGGGATCGAGATCGCAGGTGTCCAGGCTTGTCGCCGTGCCGAGTTGACGGGCCTCGGACAGCAACTGCGCGAGTTCGCGTCCCCCTTCGCGGTACATTCGCTTCATGATCGGCGGGTAGCCGAAGTGCAGCAGCTTCGCGCCGGCGAGCCTGTCGGGGTTGATGTCTTCCGGGCCGAACGTGTCGTTCGCGCCGGGGCAATGCAGGAACATGCGGTCCACGCCCGGCGGGCTGACGACGATCGAGTAGCTGGTATGTTCGCCCGTCACGACGGCCATGCCCTCGGCGAGGGCCGGGTCGCGCTGGCGAAGCAGTTCGAGCACGTCTCGGCCGAACGGGTCGTCGCCGACTTTGCCCATGAGTGTGACGTCTGCGCCGAGGCGGTGTAGCGCGAGCCCGGTGTTGGAAACCGCGCCGCCGGTGGATCGCAACGCCGGGCCGACCTGTACGAGCGTGCCGGGGTCCAGGCGTACGCCGGTCTTGCCGGGTGCGAAAGTAGGGATCAGATCAAGGCAGATGTGCCCGGCGACGACGACGCGATCTGTCGGCTGTGCCGCCCGCGTCATCCGAGCACCTTTTTCCAGCGATTGAGGTTCCACTTGACCTTCTGCTCCGGTGTCATGGCGGCGAAATCCGGCGCGTCATCGGACGAGCCATTGCCGGCGGCGGGCTGCGCCGCAGTACCGGGCTTGGCGACGACCGAGGTTTTAGACTTGGTCGTGTCGTAGCTGCTGCCGCGGGGCGTGGCCTTGAGGTCGTCATCAAGCGGGCGGTAGGGCTGCACGCCAACCTTCTGCAACGCGCCGTGGTAGGAACGCACCGCCTCGGCGGGGTCGTTCAATTCGCCGTCGGCCAGCCAGCGCAAGTGTTGGATGAACGATTCCTGATGTTCGCTGTTGTTGATCATGCGGCCGTAGAGCGCGGCGCGGGCACCGTACTTGCGCGCCTCCCAGAGTTGATGGAAAGCGTCGAAGGTCGTGCCGCTCGATCCGCCGAGGATGCCGACGACCAGGTGCGGGTCATACGTGACGAGGGCTTCCATGGCTTTCGGGCCGTGGTAGGGCATCTTGAGGAACAGCGGTCGGGCGGAGGAGGTGACGCCGGCGAGGGTGCGTGCAATGTGGTCGTTGAGGAATCGGCCGATATCGGGCGGGCATGCGTCGCCGCAGGCGTTGGGGTCGAACAGTTCGAGGAAGTGTCGGAAGCCTTTCTGCTCGGCTTCGACGCGGAAGTCGCGGTACTGTTCGAGCATCTTGTGGTCGAGGCCGACGTTGTTGTTGAACGTCAGCGAGTAGAGGCCGAGGTCGACGCCGAGTGTGCGTTGCCCGGGCGCGCACTCGGCGCGGCCGCACATCATGTGGTCGATCGTGGCCGTGCGGAACGGTCGGCTGGGCTCCTGCCCGTAGCGGCCGCCTTGGGCAAGCCAGACTTCGGTGGTGTCGTTCGCGCGGCAGGCGGGGGTGATGTGGCTGTCGCGGAACAATTGGTCCTTGATCGTAAGTACCTCGCCGGTGGAGGCGCTCATGAGCATGATGTCGACCAGCCCCTGTTTGACGTTGCGACGGATCTGGTCGCGATACTCAGCCAGGGTGCGGTAGCGGGCTTCGCTGTTGTGCTGCTCGGGCGATTGGCCCGGTGCAGCGAGGCCGTGGGCCATGTCCGCATCCTTCGCGTCCGCGAGGATGAAATCCTTCGACCCGCTGGGGTCGGCGTGAATGCGCGCGAGCTTGGCGTCGAGGCTCTTGACGACGGTTGAACGGTTGGCGTGGTCCATCGGCTGAGTGTACCGACTGGCCAAAATCTGAACAAGTGTTCAAGCCGGGCCGCTATCGTTCGATTGACCCTATATCCCGCCACACCAACCGTCTGCGGTCGGCCTGCCGACGGATCAGCGAGCGTATTCGATCGTGCGCATCTCGCGAAGCACGGTGACCTTGATCTCGCCGGGGAAGGTCATCTCCTCGGAGACTTGCTTGGCGATGTCGCGGGCGACATACATGCAGTTGGCGTCGTCGACCGACTCGGGGTCGACCACGACGCGAACCTCCCGGCCGGCCTGGATGGCGTAGGCCTCGCGGACACCCTTGATGTTGCGGGCGATGCCTTCGAGTTGCTCCAGCCGGCGGACGTACTTCTCCAGCGTCTCGCGGCGAGCACCGGGGCGTGCGCCGCTGATGGCGTCGGCGGCCATGACGATGGGCGTGTAAGGCGTGGTGCTGGGGATGTCGTTGTGGTGGCCGCCGATGGCGTTGAGCACGGCTTCTTTTTCGCCGTGCTTCTTGCAGAACTCCATGCCGATGGCGGGGTGGCCGCCCTCGATGTCGTGGTCCATCGCTTTGCCGATGTCGTGGAGGAAGCCGGCGCGTCGGGCGAGGTCGCCGTCGAGGCCGAGTTCGTTGGCGATGACCTGGCAGAGGTAGGCGGTTTCGATGGAGTGTCGGAGGATGTTCTGGCCGTAGGACATCCGGTAGTGCAGTCGGCCGACCATTTCGGAGATTTTGGGGTGCAGCCCCTGGATGTTGGCTTCGATGCAGGCATCGCGGCCGAACTTGATGATGCGCTGGCCGATCTCCTTGCGGATCTGCTCGACGATCTCTTCGATGCGTGTCGGGTGGATACGGCCGTCTTCCAGCAGCTTGTGAAGCGCCTCGGCGGCGATTGCCCGGCGGACGGGGTCGAAGCATGAGACGACGACCACGCCGGGTGTGTCGTCGACGATGACGTCGACGCCGGTGGCCTTTTCGAAGGCGCGGATGTTACGGCCCTCGCGGCCGATGACGCGGCCTTTCATGTCGTCGCTGGGGATGGCGATCGCCGAGACAGTCGAATCGGCAGTGTGCTCGCTGGCGTAGCGCTGGATCGCCTGGAGGGTGATTTTCAGCGCGTTGTCCTTCGACTCTTCGTCGGCCTTCTCCATGTTGCGCTGGATGATCTGCGCCGCTTCGTGCTGGCTTTCGTGCTCCACGATCTTCAGCGCTTCCTTGCGGGCGTCGTCTTCCGAAAGGTTGCTCAGGCGAAGCAACGTCTGCTTCTGCTCCTTGCGGGCCTCTTCCAGCAGCAGCTTGTTCTGCTCGATGAGGTCATCAAGCTCGCCTTCGCGTTCGTCGACCTTCGCTTCGCGGTCTTTGATCTTGGCGTCGAGATCGTCGAGGTATTTTTCCTTGGTGGTCAGCGTGTCGAGCTTGCGGTCGAGGTTGTCTTCACGCTTGGTGACTCGGCGTTCCTGCTCCTTGATCTCGGTCCGCATGCCCTCGACTTCTTTTTCGAAGGCGTCGCGTTTTGAGGCCATCTCGTCACGCGCATCGAGTTCGAGCTTCTTTTTGAGGTTCTCGGCGTCAGAGCGGGCTTTTTCGAGAAGGTCGTCGGCTTGCTTGCGGGCCTGGCCGAGCGTCTGCGTGCCGAGCAGGCGGGCGAGCAGCAGGGCGACGGCGGCACCGATGGCCAGGCCGATCATTACGCCGATGAGGCCGGGGGTGAGGTTGGTCTGTGCAAGGATGGAATTATGAACGAACAACGGGCGAGCCCCTTTCGTCCGGTCATGGCCTGACGGTGTACCGTCACGGCGGAACCGGTGTTGGGGCACGCTCGAGCAGTGGGCCCGGTTCCCGCACAAGCGGGTCGGGCGCCAGCAGCGCGCAGTCGATCAGCGTGGGATTGACGATCGGCCCGGCAGTACGCTAAGTCGAGCCCTCGGACGCACCGCGACCACCGGGCATAATCTGCGCCCGGAACCAGCGAAACGTTCCAAAGGTCGGCAAGGCCCCCCGTCGCGCTGCAGATGCAGGGCAAGTGTCGAGAGCGGGGCAAACAAACGCGTCATGAACAGCCAGATCTTATGCATCGTCAATCTATCCCGTCTGGTAAACCAGACGGCCAGGCAGGCAACTGAAACGCCAGCCCGGCTGATCGGCCTCCACGCGGGCGAAAACTGCCCGGGGCGTGCCGTGTTGAGCCTGACAGTGGTACGACCGGCTACCGCTTTAAGATCGCGCCGCAAAACCCAACGCGCGACCCTTGCAGATTCGGTCGTGGCTTGTCGCAATCGCGGATGCTACCCCCAGCGGTTCCCCACCGTCAAGCGCAGCGGGTTACACGGACGTTGCTGGCGGACGGTTTTCGGCTACGGGTTGGAGGCAATTCAATGCCGCTGCACGACCGCGCCGGCGACGTGGCCGGCGAAGCCGGCGGCGAAGATGGCGTGCGTGCCGGTGCGGGAGCAGGGGCCGGCGTCTGCCGTGAGCGTGAAGCCCCGGGCCTCGGCCATCGGCTCGGCCAGCCAGGGCATCGGCGGACGTTGGCCGGTGCGGAGGGTCATGCAGGCGAGCACGAACGCCGTCAGGCCGGCGGCGCCGAGGCTGTGGCCCAGCGCGCCCTTGTTGGCGTAGAGCGTCGGCCGACGATGGCTCGACGGGGCGACCTCGTCGAGCACGTCGGCATAAATAGATAGTTCGAGCGGGTCGTGCTCCGGCGTGCCGGTGGCGTGGGGGTGGAGCATGTCGATGGCACGCTCGGCCAGCAGGCGGCGGGCGACGTGGCGCAGGGCCGGCATCGTCGGGGCCGGGCGGATGATGTCGTGCGTCTCAGCGGCGACGGCGGTGTCGAGCAACTCGATTTCGCCGATGCCCGGCTCCACACCCGGTGGCAGACGCTTGAGCAGCACGGCAGCGCCGGCCTCGCTGAGCATGAACCCCTGTCGCCGGCGGTCGAGCGGGCGCTGCCGATAGTCGGTTGTGGTCAGCGGAGCGAGCACGCCCAGCCGACGGTAGCTATGGATGAACGCCGGCAGCAGGGCGGCGTCAGCGGTGAGGACGAGGACGTGGTCGGGGGCGGTGGGGGGCGATTTCGGATTTCGGATTTCGGATTTCGAATTTGCAGCGGCGAGCAGCAGGTCGCGGGCGTAGTGGAGGGCGGTCAGGCTGGAGGCGCAGGCGGCGACGACGTGGCGGTGCGGCGGGGTGCCGAGGCGGTGGTGGAGTTGGCGGGTGAGGTGGCCTTGCGGGCCGTGCACGACGGCCTCGGCCTGGTGGGTAAGGCGGGTGGGCGGATCGTCCATCTGGCCGCGGGCCAGCGCTTGCAGCAGGGCTTCGCGGGCGTCGGTCATGGCTTTGACTGCGCCCTTGCTCGTGCCGAGCACCATGGGCACGTCGCGCGGCTGCCGGCCTGCCTGAAACATCGCCTCACGCCCGGCTCGCTCGGCCAGGTCGATGCTCGGGTCGCTCGACCCGTGCTGGGCGACCCGCACCGCCCCTAATGCCCGCACCAGGTCGACCCCCGCCACGTCCGCCGGGATGTGGTCGGGCCGCTCGGCACGCTCGGCCAGCGTGCGACCGGCCAGCAGGGCAGCGAACGTCTCCCACGCGGCGTGGCCCAGCGGCGTCACCAGACCCAGTCCGGCGATGACGATCCGGGCGGCGGGCCGGGGGGCGTTCCGGGGCCGACCGTCGCCTCGCGAAGGAGCATTCGTATTGGCAGGCATCTCATTCACAGGGCGGGCATTGTACTGGCATGGCTCAGCCGTCAAACCGGACGGTTTTGTCCTTGATTGAGGATCGGTTGATCCATTAAACTAGGGGCAGCCGTACCGTGGCGAGGTCGGCTCTCACGTCACGTCCGACCCCGCCGAGTTCGACGCCCCTTTCTCCCGGCTTCGGAGGTTCGCTCATGGCCACGCACGAAAAACGCATCCTTTCCGACGAAGAACTGCTCGCCAACGCCACGCCCATCGAGCCCGACGAGGATGATGAGGTGGTTGACATGGATGAGCTTCAGCCGATCGACATTGACGCGGCTAGCGAGCCCGCCCCGCCCGGCCGATCCCGGCGCATCCAGACATTCGACACCCGCGTGCCCCACGAAGACAACTGGCAACGCCAACCCAACATCACCGGCAAAGGGGCGATCCATGTCAAGACCTTCGTCGCCAAGCTTCGGCTCGACGCGGTCGAACACATGGACGAACAGATCAACCACTGGCTCGACGCCCACCCGGAGTACGAGGTGAAGTTCGTCACCACCAGCGTCGGCAAACTGATCGGCAAGATGACCGAGGACGCGATGTTCGTGAGTGTCTGGGTCTAGAATGAGATAAAACACCGGGGGCATCGGCTGCGCGTGGCAGGCGTTCTGCCCCCGCAATCTGTTGCGTACCTTTTGGGTTAATAAAGGAGGCACGCCGATGTCACGTCTGATTTTGACGTCCGTACTTGCTGGGGGCTTGTTGCTCACTGGTTGCCAGGCGAACGCGCCCATGACGCCGACAACGCTCGGGCCGGATCACCACATCCTTCACCTTGCCGACGATATCGCGTGGCAGGACGGTCCGGCGTCGTTGGAGGATGGTGCCGAGTTCGCGGTGCTCGAGGGTGACCCGAGTCAGCCGGGGCTGTTTACGATGCGGCTGAGGCTGCCCGACGGCTTCCACATCGCCCCGCACACCCACCCGGGCTACGAGCGGGTGACGGTGCTCTCGGGCACGTTCCTGCTTGGCCACGGCAGCGAAGCCGACCGCGACGCGGCGAACGTGATGGAGGCCGGCAGCTACACGACGATGCCGCCGGGTATGGAGCATTACGCGTACACCGAGGGTGAGACGGTCATTCAACTGACCAGCATGGGGCCGTGGGAGATCGATTACCTCGATCCGGCTGACGACCCGCGGCGGCGGTGAGCGGCGAGCGTTCGCGAGGGCGAAGGCGGGGGCGAGAGAGGATTGCTAATTGCTGATTTGGGGACCCTTCCCGATTCTGGCAGCGATTAGAAATCAGCAATTAGCAATTCCGACAGATCCGGCCCTTCGCTCGCGGACTCGCTCAGGGCTCGGCTTGGATATCCTCTTCCCCGAACCGGAAACGAGAAACCAGAAACGAGAAACCACAAACCCCTTCCCCCTGCATTGCCAGACGCGGCTTGCGGTGTTAAACTTCTCCATTCTTCGCAAATGGTGAAGATGCGGAATCTCCGCGCCGAGCCCGGTGGCCGGTGCATGATGTGACAGGAACACGCTCGAGACACGACGATGACGATTACGGCCGAAAAGAAGCAGTCGGTGATTGAAGATTACCGCCGTGAGGACAAGGACACCGGTTCGCCGGAGGTGCAGGTGGCCATCCTCACCGAGCGCATCACCGCCCTGACCGAGCACCTGCGAGGCAACCGCAAGGACTTTTCGTCCCGCCGCGGCCTGCTGACCATGGTTTCCAAGCGCAAGCGCCTGCTTCGCTACCTCGCCGCCAACGATCGTGAAGCGTACAAGGCGCTGATCGGCCGACTTGGGCTGCGCAAGTAAAACCTTAAGGCTGTTCGTCCCGCTCGCGCCCGTCGTTCGATCGGCGGCGGTTGAAGCGGTTGCACGGTGACGAACCGCCGACGTTGACGCCCGCTGTGCAAGCATGCGGGCATTGCCGATGGCGTTGGTGTGGTCGTCGGCCTGTCCGAGAAGAGTAAGTTTTCCGTCTCGACCTTGCCCCGCGGAAGCGGAAAAGGCTGCAGACGGCAGTGGACTCGACGCAGTGTCGAAGTCGTCAGGCAGCAGGCCGTATCGATCCGCTGCTGCCAGAATTTGTCGGCCGATTCTCTATCCGCGACCCGCTTCGCGACGCACTGCGCCCAGTCATCTGTCTTCTGCTTCCTGGCAAAGGTCGAGCCTCCCGGAGCGCGAACCGACGCGAAGGGTCTCGTGTTCGCACGTACGCTCCACCTGACCGACCCTGTCAAGGAAGAACAGAATTATGGCTTTCCACCGTGTTGAAATGGAACTCGGCGGCCGGACGCTCAGCATCGAAACCGGCAAGTGGGCCAAGCAGGCCGACGGCGCTGTGTTCGTGCAGTATGGCGAAACCGTCGTCATGGGCACCGTGACCCGCTCGTCGCCTCGCGAAGGCATCGACTTTTTCCCGCTCACCGTCGACTACCGCGAGAAGGTGACGGCGGCAGGCAAGTTCCCCGGCGGCTTCCGCAAGCGTGAAGGCGCGCCGAACCAGAAAGAAATCCTGACGATGCGGAACATCGACCGACCCATTCGGCCGCTGTTCCCCAAGGGCTTCATGGACGAGGTGCAGATCCAGTGCTGGGTCTTCGCCTACGACGGCCAGAACGAACCGGACGTGCTCGCGGGCATCGCGGCGTCGGCGGCGCTGGCGATCAGCGATGTGCCCTTCGAAGGGCCGGTCGGCAACGTTCGCGTCGGTCGTGTGGATGACGAACTGGTCATCATGCCGACCACGGCGCAAAATGCCTACTCCGACCTGGACATGCTGCTGTGCGGTCACAAGGACGGGCTGAACATGATCGAGGTCGGCGCTTACGAGCTGCCGGAAGATCAGATGGCCGAGGCCATCGAGTTCGGCTATGAGCAGGTCAAGCAGGTCGTCGGCCTGATCGATGAGCTGGTCTCCAAGGCCGGCAACGAGAAAGTCAACGACACGCCCGAGCCGGACGCCGACCTGGTCAAGCTGGTCAACGACAAGCTCGCCGGCCCGCTCAAGGCCGCCAAGACCACCGACGGCAACAAGCTCGAACGCCAGGCCGCCGTGTCGAAGGCGATCAAGGACTTCATCGAGAACGAACTGCCCGAGCCTGACGAAAACGCAGGCGTCGGCGTGTACAACAAGTGGCGCGACCGGCGCAAGCAGGCCAAGGGCATCATCCACGACCTTGAAGAGGTCATCACCCGCGAGATCATTCGTGGCGGCACGCGTACCGACGGCCGCAAGATGGACGAACTGCGAACCATCACCTGCGAAGTCGGCGTGCTGCCTCGCGTGCACGGCTCGGGTGTCTTCACCCGCGGCGAAACGCAGGCTCTCGTCACCGCGACCCTCGGTACGGGCAAAGACGAACAGATTGTCGACGGCCTTGGTGAGGAGTACGCTGAGAAGTTCTACCTGCACTACAACTTCCCGCCGTTCTCGGTGGGCGAGACGAAGCGAATCACCGGCCCGTCGCGTCGCGACATCGGCCACGGCAAGCTCGCCGAGCGTGCGCTGGCCCCCGTGCTGCCGGACGTGGCGGACTTCCCGTACACCGTTCGACTTGTGAGCGACATTCTCGAATCGAATGGTTCGTCGAGCATGGCCTCGGCGTGCGGCGGGACGCTGGCGTTGATGGACGCGGGCGTGCCGATCAAGGCCCCCGTGGCGGGCATCAGCATCGGCATCATCCAGGGTGACACGCCCGGCAAGGACGACGTCTACCTCACCGACATCCAGGGCGAGGAAGACCACTTCGGCGACATGGACTTCAAAGTCACCGGCACGCGGGAAGGCATCACCGCCATCCAGCTTGACCTGAAGATCCGTGGCCTGAATCTTGAGCAGATCAAGAAGACGTTCGAACTGGCTCGCAAGAACCGGGTCGAGATCATTGAGATGATCGAGAAGGCGCTGCCTTCGCATCGCGAGTCGATCAGCCAGTATGCTCCGCGCATCCTCACGACCAAGATCCATCCGGACAAGATCGGCAAGCTGATCGGACCGGGCGGCAAGATGATTCGTGCCCTGGAAGAAAAGACCGGCGCGAAGATCGAGATCGAGGAAGACGGCACGATCTACATCTCCGCCGTGGGCGCCGGCAAGGCCGAGCGTGCATTGGAAGAGGTCGAGAAGATTGGCGCCGAGGTCAAGCTGGGCCAGATCTACACCGGCACGGTGACGTCGATCAAGGACTTCGGTGCGTTCGTCGAAGTCATCCCCGGCCAGGACGGGCTCTGCCATATTTCCGAACTGGAGGATGGCTTTGTTCAGAACGTGCAGGACATCGTCAAGGTCGGCGACGAGGTTCGCGTGAAGGTGATCAACATCGACGATCAAGGCCGAGTCAAGCTTTCGCGCCGAGCGGCGATCGAGGCGGAGAAGTCCACTGAATCGGTGGATGCCTGACTCTTTCGTTTGAAGGTGCTTATATCTGAAAAGTGTTCGAGGCCCCGGTCAATTAGACCGGGGCCTTTTCCTTTGGAGTGGCTTGGAGAGGGTGGTTGTCCAATTTGAGACTCATATATCAGGAAAAGTTGATCGAAATGGTTGTTTTGAGAAAAAGGGGGTTCCCCTCATGCAATAAAACGGGTACTATCTGCGCCAGCATTCACGCTTCGATCGGTTAGGGGGGCGCCTAGGGGGTGCCACCGGTTGGATGCGCCAGATTAACCTTGGGGGGCGTTGTAGTCGGCGATGTTTCCGCCGGTTTCAATGCCAGTTCACAGTTGGGGATCTCGGGATCGTACGCTGGTTCCCCGCGATGGCATCGCTCGTTGAGTGTGCATGGGCTGATTCTAGATGCGACGGGGAGCGACGCGGACGTAGTCTTCGGCGGTCCTTGCTGTGCGCCCTAGCACGACAGGAGAAGGGCTCATGTCTACTCGCGGGCAGGTCAAATGGTTTGACCCTAAGAAGGGCTACGGATTCATCCTCGGCCCCTCCGGGCAGGACGTATTCGTTCACTACAGCCAGATTCAGGGGGACGGCTTCCGCTCGTTGAAGGACGGCGAGTCGGTGAGCTATGAACTCATCGAAGGCGAAAAAGGCTGGCAGGCTCGGGCCGTCGAACGGCTCGATGAAGTCAACGCCTGAACTGCCGCCGATCGCGCGGGTGATCTGTACCAGACCGCGGCCGGGGGGTCGGCCTCGGTCCGTGTGCTTTTCCTACAGCAACTGAGTGAGCCTGCGGCACGGCGCTGCAGGTTTATCCGTGTTACCTGGTTACGTTGAGTACTAAAAAAAGACGGGCACAGCTTGCGCTGCGCCCGTCTTTGTTGGATTGCTGTGATGTCTGGCTGACGGCGGCTTACTTGAGCTGCTGCCAGTACTCGGCGGGCATGTCGGCCGCGAGTTGCAGGGAACCGTTGGCACCGGCGTACATCGGCTCGTCGACCACGGTGACGCTGCCGCCGCCGACGCGGTCGAGGCCGTCCTCGATCCGCTTGTTCAGGCCGTCGAGCGTACCGCCACCGCCGGCGAGAATGATGTTGTTACGCAGCTTCTCCTGGAACTCGGGATCAAAGCTGGAGACGAGCTTGTGGATGCCGTCGAGGATCGGCTGGACGATAATCTCGCAGGCTTCCTTTACTTCCTTGGTCAGGTCGTGCTCGGTGGGCTTACCGTCCACGGGCAAGGTCACCATGATGCGATCCTGTGCGGAGGACACGAAGCCGTACTGCTCCTTGATCCGCTTGCACATGGTGATGGTGATCTGCGCTTCGGGGTGGTTTTTCTTAATCAGTTCGAGGAGTTTACGGTCGATGGCGTCGCCGGCGATGTTGAAGCTGACCTGATCGTCATCGCCGGGCATGGTGCCATGCATGCGGACGAGGTCGGTCGTGCCGGCACCGATGTCGATCACGAGCACGTCGCTGGTGCGTTCCATGCCGTATGCGACGGCGAACGGCTCGGAGACGATCATGACGCTGTCGAGCACGCCCTGGCAGATTTCGAGGATGGCCTGCTTGTTTCGCTTGGTGGCCTGCGCGGGCACGCCGACGACGCCGTAGAGCACGTCATCACGTCCGGGCTCGGTCATGTGGACGATGTGGCGGACGAGTTCCTGCGCGGCTTCGAGGTTTTTGTTGTATTCGTCGTTCTTTTCGTCGCCGTCGCCGGTGTGCTTGATCACACCATGTTCCAGCGGGCGGTAGAGGTCGACGGAGAGGCGATTATCCAGAGCTGCTTTGCCGAAGATAATGTCCCGGCCGAGGTGCTTACGGCTGACGGGGTCCTTGGCCCAGCCGACGTAACTTTCCACGGTCTTTCGCACGCCGTTGATCGAAGCGATGCTGGTACGCGACGTACCAAGGTCGATGCCGATCAGCAGGGCGTTTCGCATGTCGCCCATGTCTTCGTCGCTACCTGAGCCGACGGGTCGGCCTTTGGTCTGGGGGTTCGGCTTGCCGCCGGCGGTCGGTTCGGTCTGAGTCATGGTGTGTCCTCTTCAGTGTGGGTTGCCAATTTTTTGAAACAACAATTACCTGTTCTGGCCGCCGGCGAAGCTGCGGCGTTGCAGTTCAGGCGATGGTACGCATGGTGAGGCGATGCGGTTATTTGATCGAGGTTACGTCTGAGCCTCCATTGGTCTACGAGGTCGCGTTTTCAGTATCCGAGGCGGCTCCGGTTTCGCCGCGCTCGATGCCGCGTTGAAGTTCGAGGTTGGTTTCGAAGATCTCCAGCAGCACCTTGTTCTGCTCGGGGCCGCGATCGCGGCGTTCGTAGGTGTGGCGGACGGGTCCGCCGTAACCACCACCGCCGCCGGAGCGCAGTGCGAGTGTGATGTTGCCGACGGCCTTCTCCAGCCCTTGAACCACGCGGGAGAGACGATCGATCTGTTTTTCGAGTGCTTCGTTTGTTGGCGCACCACTTCCGCCACCGCCGTTGGCGCCTTGGGGCGGCGCCTGGCTGGTGAGGTTCCGCTGATCTTTGAACATCTTCTCGATTGCGGTGGCGATGCGTTCTCGCACCTCTTCGGTGGATTCCTTCGCGGCCGCACCTTGTTGAAGGGCGCGGTCGATCAGGCGCATCACTTGCGAACGAATTTTTTCGCGATCGATCACCCATACGCGTTGCCCCCGAAACCGCTCGGCCAGACTGTCGACGGCGACTTGACGACTGGCGGAATCAAAGGCGCTTTCAAGCGCGTTGGCAAGGTCCCATGCCTGATTTGGCATCGGATCGAGTTGCGTCTCGAGTCTGGGCTCGGGGCGCAACTCTTCGGTGACCACGTTATTGCGGCCGAGCACCTCGTACGCGACGTCTTCTGCCGGCGCCTCGACGTACCCTTCGACCGGCTTGCCGGTGTCACGATGAAGTCCACGAAAACGGTAGCGCACCCTGATCTTCCCTGGCGAGGAACAATTGCAAACCCGCGAGCAGCATAAATGTTTTGGCCCGCAGGGGAAAGCGCGGACTTCCAACACAACCATCAATGCGGGCTCATCCCCACAAGGCAACCCCGGTTTCACCCTGATACGCCTATCGGATAATTGCGATCCCTGGGCCGACCAAAACGTCAGCATAACCTGTAAATCGAGCCGAACAGCGTTCGCTCAGGTGGAGTGTGATGATTATACGGGTCGCGCTGCTTGTTCGGATGGATTCTTTTATAAGCTGCCGGTCGACCCCAATAAAAGTGCCACGGCCGAAAGGCCGTGGCACCTGTTCGATGCTTACAACAAGGGTCGGTCATGCAACGCACGGCCAGGCGGTTGGATCAGGTTGCTTGAGCCATCCAGTCCTGCAACAACTGGCGAGCCGTACGGATGTCATTCATGCGGGTGTGAGGCTGGCCGCGTTCACGTTCGATGACCAGATCGCCGGTGAAGCTCGACTCATCGAGCACACGCAAGAAGGCGGGCCAGTCTACGTCGCCTTCGCCGACCGCCACCTCCTGCCCCCACGTGCCCGGCGAGGTCGTGCGGACGGCATCTTTGATGTGCACCTGTCCGACGTACGGCAACAGCCGCTGGAGGGCGGTGATGGGGTCGCCCTTGTCGTAGAGGATCATGTTGGCCGGGTCGAAGTTTACGCCGAGGTTGGGCGCGTCGACCTTGCGAAGAAAAGTTTCCAGCACGCTCGCGGTTTCCTGGCCGGTTTCCAGCAGCAAGGTGAGGCCGACCGACTTGAAGCGGTCAGTGACCCATCGAATACGCTCGACGAGGCGCTCGAACGCCTGTTTGTCGTCGGCGTCTGGAATGAAGCCGGCGTGCGTGCTGACGAGGCGCAGGCCAAGCGACTCGGCGGTGCGGATCGCGTTTTCGATGATCTTTTGATTCTCCGGCCAGGTCTGTTCGGGTACGAGACCGCCGGTTTTTCGGATGGATTCGAGTGAGGAGTAATCTTCGCCCACGCAGCCGAACATGCCGGAACGGATGCTCACACCCGCGGCGGCGAGATGCTTGTTCACATCGGCCCATTGCTCAGGCTGGCGGGCTAGTGGGTTCAAGGCGAGTTGCACGAAGGGCAGTTCACAGGCGGAAACGCGCTGCGCGAGGTCCGCGGCGTTTTCGGCTTGAAGGGACCAACTGCATACGCCCAGTTTTTCGTCGAGATTCAATGACATCGTGTAGCTCCGTTGGTGGGATGACTTTGTGTATGTGGTTGCGGAAGGTTTGTTACGCGTGGCTACGAATGGTTACGCATGGTTATGCAGAGGCACGCTGGCGTGGGGTGCGTCGGCGTCGCGGGCGATCGGTCTCGGCGGTGGGGAAAGGCTGCCAGCCGTGGCGGTAGAGGCTCGCCAGCGCCAGCCAGCCGGCGGTCTCGGCGAAGCCACCGTCGGGCCCGTTCCATGTTTCGATGCCGACACGGCTGGCGAGCACGGACAGCAGCCCGCTGCGCACCGACTCGGTCAGGCGGTCGCATACAGCAGGGTGGTCGGCCAACTCGCTGACAATCACCAGGCGATTGGGGCGGATGAAGTTGACCGCGTTGCTCAAGGCGATGGCCAGGTGATCCAGCACGGTTTGCACCGCCGAGTTGTCGCTCGTATCGCGGGCCAGCAGTTCGAACAGGCGCGAGTCGGTGGGCACGCCACGTTGATGGAGGAAGGCGGAGCTGACGATACGTTCGAGGCAGCCGACCTGTCCGCAGTAGCAGCGGTCGGTATCGATGAAAAAGCGCGTGTGGCCGAGCTCGTTGCCGCCGACGACGCAGCCGCGGTTGGGGCGTCCGTCCACGAGCACGGCAGCGCCGATCGCGCCGTCACGGACGAGCACGAGCAGGATGTCTTCCTCCGGCCCGGCGGCGTGGGTGAGGCTCCACTGTGCGGCGAGGGCGTGCATGTCGTTTTCGAGAATCAGCGGTAGATCGCCAAGCGCCTTGTGCACCGGTTCGAGGCTGATCGGCGTCGCGGCGGGCATGGCGGAGCTGAGCAGGATCGACGGGGCCACCGGGTCGACGAAGCCGGTGACGCTGAGTCCAACGGCGATCACCTGGTCCAGCCGATCGCTGGTGGCCAGCAGTTCGCTCGCCGCGGCCATGGTTTCGCTGACGTCGGATGCGGCGCGGAGTCGGACGTCGTCGATCCGCTCGCCGAGCAGGTTTAGCCGACATGCGCTGACCTGGCCGGGCTCGAGGGCCATGCCCAGCACCGCCCGGCGACCGGGGTCGATCGTCACGGGCACGCGCGGCCGACCGCGGCCGACTAGCTCGGCCTCGCCCTCGCACAGAAGCCCCCGCTCCAGCAGGCCGCCGACGAGGCTGCCCACCGTGTTTGGCCGCCAGCCGGTGCGCTCGTGCAGCTCCCGCCGACTTAACGGCCCGGCCTGTCGCAGCGTCGCCAGCAGTCGGCGTTCTCGGGGGGTGGGTAGCATGACTCGATATTATAACGCCGGCGGTAGTAAAGTGGGGCCCACGATGGGGCTTTGTTGGCCGATCCTGCTATCCTGTTCGGCTCGATCCGTCCTGAGTCGGTTATCCGCAGGCCCGCCGGCTGGCCCGGCCGTTCGAAGCAAAAGCACAATGACCACTGCGACCCCCTTGCCCGCGCGGGTGGCGATCCTCGCCCGCGACATCAAGTTGAGCCACTCCGTCTTCGCGCTGCCGTTTGCGCTGCTGGCGACGTTTCTCGCGGCGGCGTCGGCCGATCGGCTGCCGCGCGTGGGCGAGTTCGTGCTGATTGTCGTGTGCATGGTGCTTGCGCGGACGCTGGCGATGGCGGTCAACCGCTGGGCCGACGCCGGCTTCGACGCGGACAACCCGCGGACGGCCGGGCGTGCGATCCCCAGCGGGTCGCTGACGCGGCCGTTTGTGCTGGGGATGGCGATCGCCTTCGCGGTGGCGTTTGTCGTAGCGGCGGGGGGGTTCTGGTTTTTCTATGGCAACCCCTGGCCGATGGTGCTGTCGCCGGCGGTGGCGGCGTATCTCGCGGGCTACAGCTTCACGAAACGGTTCACCTGGCTTTGCCACATCGTGCTCGGGGTGGCGTTGGCGCTGAGTCCGCTGGCAGCAGTGATCGCGATTGAGCCAGGCTACCTCGCGTCGCCGACGCCTTGGCTGCTGGCGTTGCTGGTGACCTGCTGGGTCGCGGGCTTCGACGTGATCTATGCGTTGCAGGACGTGGGCGTCGATCGCGAGCAGGGGCTTTATTCGATGCCGTCGCGACTTGGTATTGCGTCCGCGCTTTGGATCAGTCGAATGTTGCACTTCGTCACAGCGGGGGCACTGGTCGCGCTGGCGATGACCAGTTCGCAGCTTGGCGTGACGTTCGCCATCGCAGCGGTGTTGACGCTGGGCTTGCTCGTGTTGGAGCATGTGCTCATCGCCGGCTCGAAGGCGCATCGCATTCCGCTGGTGTTCATCACCGTCAACGGGTTGATCAGCCTGCTGCTGGGCGCAGCGGGCATCGTTGACGTCCTGTTGCGCGTTAATGTGTGAGTCGAATTGACGCGCTGTTCACACCGCCAACGTAACCGGCTCACCGCATCGTCGGTCGACCGCCTCGGCGACGCGGCGGACGGAGGCAATCATCTCCGCGAGCACCGCTGGCGTGACCGATTGCGCCCCGTCGGTCAGGGCGTGTTCCGGGTCCGGGTGCACTTCGATTGCCAAACCGTCGCAGCCGGCCGCGACCGCGGCGCGTGCCATGGCGGGAACGAGCCGGGCATGGCCCGTGCCGTGTGAGGGGTCAATCACCACGGGCAGATGCGTACGGTGATGCAGTTCCGGCACGGCAGAGAGGCTCAGCGTGTTGCGCGTGTGGTCTTCGAACGTGCGAATGCCACGCTCACACAACACCACGTTGTTGTTCCCACCGGCGAGGATGTACTCCGTCGCTTGCAGGTATTCGTCAATCGTCATCGACATGCCGCGCTTGTATAGCACTGGCTTCGACTGTGCGCCCACCGCTTCGAGCAGCTTGTAGTTCTGCGCGTTGCGCGTGCCGATCTGAAGGCAGTCGGCGTACTTCGACACAAGCTCCACATCATCTGGTGTCACCACCTCCGTCACGACGGCAAGCCCTGTCTCCGCACGCGCCGCGGCGAGCAGCTTCAGGCCGTCTTCGCCCATGCCCTGGAACGCGTAGGGGTTGGTGCGCGGCTTGAATGCGCCGCCGCGCAGGGCATGAGCGCCGGCTTCTTTGACCATGCGGGCGGTCTGCATGATCTGCTCTTCGCTTTCGACACTGCACGGGCCTGCGATGATGCTGATGTCCTTGCCGCCGAACGTGCATTGCTCGCTCAGGCGGACGATGCTTCGCTCCTGCCGCGACTCGCGTGCAGCCAGCTTGTAGGGAGCGAGCACACGCATGACCCGGTCGACCCCCGGCGCCTGTTCGAGCCGACCCTGATCCTTGCGGCGGTCTTCCCCGATCACGGCGACAACGGTCAACTCTGTGCCGTGGATGACGTGGTCGGTGAGGCCCATATCTTTCACCAGTTGGCAGACGTGTTGCACTTGCTGTTCCGTAGCTTTGGGTTGCATGATGACGATCATGGGTTGAACTCCTGCGTATGGTCGGCTGTGTTTCAGGCAATAAAAAAACCCTGACGCGACGCCGCGTCAGGGTGTGGGGTGTTGGCGAATCAGTCGAGTCTTTCGACTACCACACAGGCCCTGTCGCGGGTGGCGTCAGGTTAAACCAGAAGGTGCCGAAAAAGAATCGCTGTGTGCGCTGCATGGCTTTGGAATTATGCCACGAAACGCAAGCTTGTCAATCTTTTTTTGAAACGGCTATCGCGCGCGATAGTTCACAGTTTCAGTGCGCTCATCCGCAGGCATTGCGTGATATCGGCGATTGCCGCCTGATGCGACGGCCGGGGAGAACCGGGGAGGTGGTGTGGGCGTAAAGCGTATGGAGAAATGATCAGCCTTTTGTGCATTCGGACCGATATGATGTGTTGGGCTTGCCGTGTTCGATCGCACTTGAATGGGGAGACTTGGCATGCGTTCGCCATTACGATTCGATTCCATTCGGCCGTTGGTGCGATATGTCGATGACGAACAGGCGGTGGTGGAAGCGCAGTTTCTTGCTGCCGCCCGCTTCCCGCATGACGCGACGCCTTGGCTGAATCGACAGGTTGAAGTCGCTGTCGAAATTCATGGCACGGACGGCTTCGAGGACGAAACCCGGCAGTTGGTGCAGCTTGAAGCGGGCCTCGGCAGTGTTCGGCTTGAACTGGTGCATCCGCAACGCTGGTGGCCGGCCGGCATGGGCGAGCAGTCGCTTTACGAGTTTGCGATGACCATGATTGCCGATGGGAAGACGATCGATCGGCGAAGCGTGACGCTTGGCTTGACGTCCGTGCGCGAAGACCCCGACACCGCCGGCGAGCCGGAGCCGCGCTTACTGGTCAACGGGCAGGTGTGTGCGATTCGTAGTGTGCTCATGGTCGACCGTGTGGATGAGAATCAACTGCTGCCCGCCGGCGGCGATTCGCTGCTGCTGGTGCGTGATCATTACGGGCCCGACCTGCTCTATCAGGCCGCGGACCGTGCGGGCGTGTTGCTCGTGCAGTGCGTGCCGGTGCATCCGACAGGTCGGCCGGAGGTGGACGTTGCGGCGCAGGTCGAGCGGCTGGGGACACACCCGTCGCTGGCGGGCTGGTTCGTCGGCCACCTGGGGCAGATCAGCGACGACATCGCCCGTTGTATTCAGGACCTCGATCCGACGCGCAGTGTGTTCCGCCAGTTTCCGGTGGATACGCTCGACACGGCGGCGTGAGGGCTTTCAGCGATCGAGCATTTCGAGATGATCGCCCGGCGCGAGGTGATGGCCGTTAGCGAAGGCATGTGCGTTCATGGGTCGCGTGCCGGCGGCTTGCAGTTCGAGCAGTTTGATCACGCCCTGGCCTGTCATGACGAGCATGCCGTCGAGCACCGTGCCGGGCGGCGTGTCTGTTTTGACGAAGTCGGGCAGGTTGGGCATGGCATCGGCGCGGCGGAGGGTGAGCGGTTGTGTTTGGCCGGTGTGCTGGCAATGCCAGTTGACGCGGCAGCCGGGCCAGGGCGTCAGGCCGTGGATGCGGTTGCGGACCTGCTCGGCGGGCTGGGTGAAGTCGGCTGTGCCGTCGGCTTTGCTGAGTTTGGGGGCGCGCGTCGCCTGTGTGTCGTCCTGATGTTGCGGCTCAAGGATGCCTTGCTCGAAGCGATCGAGCACTTGTTCGATGATGTCCGGGCCGAGTTGAGCGAGGCGGTCGTGCAGTTCGCCCGCGGTTTCGTGGGGGGTGATCTGCAACTCGGCCTGGGCGTACATCGCGCCGGCGTCCATGCGTTGCGCCAGGCCGATGACGGTGACGCCGGTGCGTGTGTCACCATTGATCAGTGCCCAGTTGACGGGCGCGGCGCCGCGGTACTTCGGCAACAGTGAGCCGTGCAGATTTACGACGAGCTTGCCGAGCGCGTCGATGAGGCCGGGCGAGAGCTTTTGTCCGAACGCGACGACCACGGCCGCGTCGGGCTGGTAAGGCGCGAGCTGCTCGATGAAGGCGTTGGTGTTGACGTCGTCGGCCTTGAGCAAGGGCAGGCTTTGCTGCTGTGCCCATGCAGCGATGGGTGTGGGCGTGAGTTGCCGTTTACGGCCGGCGGGCCGATCGGGTTGACTGACCACGGCGACCACATCGTGCTGCTGATGCAGCCGTTCGAGTGTGGGCAGGCCGAATTCTCCAGAGCCGACGAAGATGATTCGCATAACGGAAACACTTTATACGGGCATCGCGGCGATGGCATCCTCGTACACGCGGTAGACGTGACGGGCGGCGTCGGTCCAGGTGAGCTTGCGGACTTCGATCTCGGCGTTCTGACGCAACTCGCTGGCCAGCGGCGGGTGGCGGAGCACGGCGAGGATCTTGTCGGCAATGTCGTTCACGTCCCAGAAGTCGACCTTGAGCGCGTGTTGAATCACTTCGCTGACGCCCGACGACCGCGAGACGATGACCGGCACGTCGTGGCGGATGGCTTCGAGCGCTGCGATGCCGAACGGTTCGCTGACCGAGGGCATGACGTACACGTTAGCCATGCGGAAAACACGCGCCACGTCCGCTTGGTCGAGGAAGCCGGTGAACAGGATCTTGTGAGCGAGGCCTTCCCGCGCTGCCAGCCGAATCACCTCCGGCACGCGATCGCCCGCCCCGGCGACGAGGAACTTGACGTTTTCGTCGTGTTCGAGCACCTTCTTCGCCGCCGCGACGAAGTACTCGGGCCCTTTTTGCATCGTGATGCGGCCGAGGAACAGCACGATGCGATCGCTCGGCCGAATCGCCGCCGCCTGCGTATCGTCCGGCCAGCGGATGTCGGGATGGTCAATGCCGTTGTATACCACATCGATCTGCTTCGGCTCAACGTCGTACCGGCTCATCAGGATTGAGCGCGTGAGGTGACTGACCGCGACGACGCGCACCGCCGCGTGCACACCGCGTCGTTCGATATCGAAGATGCGGTAGTCGATCTGCTCGCCCGCGCGGTCGAACTCCGTCGAGTGCACATGGGCCACCATCGGCTTGCCCGACTCGGCGGCGACCGTCATCGCGGCGGGGAAGGTCATCCAGTCGTGAGCGTGGATGACATCGAACTTTTCATGGCGGGCAAGCTGCACGCACATGTGGGCGTAGCGATGACAGGCGGCGAGGTGGCCGTGGTCATCCGGATGCGCTGCGGCGCGGTTGGTGGAGGTGTGATCGCCAAGGCCGACGTCGTGGGTTTGCCGCGGCGCGTCGGGGGGTGTGGGCGCGGCGGGCGTGGTGTGACGCGTGGTGGTTGTGGTTGCCGTTGTGGTGGATGTGAGTGCGGGGCCGCGATGGCCGTACGCGCCGGGCAGGCCACCGGTGGCGGTGAGGCCGATGGGCAGGTGGTGGAAACGCACGTGTTCAAACGGGGGGCCTGACGGCGCGATCGCGGGCGTGGCCGGGGGTGTGACGCCCGGTTCGAGGGTGTCGTAGGCGATGGGCGACTGTGGCGTGGCATCGCTGCGTGTGGGCACGACGCGGACGATGGATGCGGGGTCTGCCTGGACGGGTCGCGGCAGCACAAACGTAATCTCGACCGGCAGGCGATGCATCGCCTTGGTCAGACCGTAGCAGGCGGTACCGAGTCCGCCGGTGATGTGCGGGGGGAATTCCCACCCGAGCATGAGCACGCGCATCGCCATCTTCCTTGATTCACGTATGCCAACGCAGCCGCTGCACCTTAGCAGGGCGCGACGCCGGCCGCCAATACGGTCGCGGTGAGTCAACGCAGCTTAGCCGTGAAGCGCAGCGGAGCGCGGACGCATTTGTGCCGATGATCGTACATTCAGGTCCGCGCTCCGCTGCGCTTCACGGCTAAGGTTCAAATATCGAAGTACATGCAGAATTCAAACGGGTGCGGGCGTTGTCGCAGCGCTGCGACCTCGTTTTCGCGCTTGTACTTGATCCAGTAGTGGATGACGTCTTCGGTGAACACGCCGCCCTCAAGCAGGTAGTCGTGGTCGGCAGCGAGCGCGTCGAGCGCTTCGGACAACTCGACCGGCGCGGCGTCGATCGATTCATATTCCTCCGGCTCAAGCTCGTAGAGGTCTTTATCGATCGGGTCGCCGGGGTCGATCTTGTTTTTAATGCCGTCGATCGCCGCCATGGTCATCGCGGCGAAGGCGAGGTACGGGTTGCAGGACGCATCGGGGCAGCGGAACTCGATGCGGCGTGACTCGGGGTTGTCGGAGTAGACGGGGATGCGGATGGCGGTCGAGCGGTTGCGCGACGAGTAGACCAGGTGCACCGGCGCTTCGTAGCCGGGCACGAGACGTTTGAAGCTGTTGGTGGTCGGGTTGGTGAACGCGAGCAGCGAGCGGGCGTGCTTGAGCAGACCACCGATGGCGTAGAGGCCTAGTTGCGACAGGCCGGCGTATCGCGGGCCGGCGAACAACGGCTTGTTGCCTTTCCACATGGAAAAGTGCGTGTGCATCCCGCTGCCGTTGTCTTGAAACAACGGCTTGGGCATGAACGTCGCCACCTTGCCGTGCCGGGCCGCGACGTTCTTCACCACGTACTTGTAGAGCATGCACGTGTCGGCCATCTTCAGCAGGCCCTGGTAGCGAAGGTCGATCTCGGCCTGTCCGCCGGTGGCGACTTCGTGGTGATGGCCCTCGACGGGGATGCCGAGCTTGATCATCTCGCTGACCATCTCCGAGCGGAGGTCGGTCATCGTGTCCATCGGCGGCATGGGGAAGTAGCCTTCGCGCTGGCGGACCTGATAGCCGAGGTTGGTCGGGTCCTGCTTGCCGCGGTTCCAGATGCCCTCTGCGGAGTCGACGCGATAGTGGGCGCTGTTGACGCCCTGGTCGTACCAGGCGTTGTCGAAGATGAAAAATTCGAGTTCGGGGCCGAACATCGCGTGGTCGGCGATCTTTGAGTGCTTGAGGTAGTCCTGCGCCTTTCGGCCGATGGAGCGTGGATCGCGGCTGTACTCTTTTTTGGTGACCGGGTCTTTGATATCGCAGATCAGGCCCAGCGTGGGAAACTGGAGGAACGGGTCGAGGTGAGCCGTGTCCGCGACGGGGACGATGAGCATGTCGGATTCGTTGATGGCCTGCCATCCGCGGATGGCCGAGCCGTCGAAGCCGAAGCCGTGGTCGAACGAGTCTTCCTTGAGTTCGCTGACGGGGAAGGTGATGTGCTGCCAGAGGCCGGGGAAGTCCATGAACCGGCAGTCGATGAACTCGATCTTGTTCTGCTTGATGAACTGGAGGACCTGTTTGGGTGTCATGGCGGTTCCTTGCATCTGCACATCGGGCTCAGGCCTGCGATGGCGGACAAGGATACTTCGCCGGGCGCGATGTCACCAATCCCGCGGGGCCTGTGCGATTACTCCTGCACCGCCAGGCGATCGAGCACGCGTTCGTAGAGTTGGTCGAACTGTTCGTAGGTATCTTCCAGGTATGCCCGGCGGGCGGATTGCGGCTCGGCCTCGGCGAGTTGCCGGGCGAGGTGCGCCGCGTAGCGAGTGGCCTCGGTTTGCGAGAGCAGCAGGTAAAGCTCGAAACGGTTGCGATCGCCGGCGAGCAGGGCACGCTGCGTGGCGCTGGCGATCGAGTCGCGGGTGGCGGTTTCCAGTGTGGGCAGGCCGTCTTCGTCGAGGCCGAGCTCTGCTGCTGCATCGGCGAATTCGTATAGCCGATCGGCGGCGTCACCACTGGCGCTGGCGATGTCTCCGAGCAGGGCGCGCGTCTCATCGCTGACCGATCGGAATGGGATGCGCACCGCCTGGTCGATCTGCCGATTCTCTTCCAGCAGGTCGTAGAGCAGGGCGTAGCCTTCGCTCAACTCGCGGTTGCGCTCGTCAGGGTCGGCGCTGACCGTCGGCCGACCTGGTGCACAGCCGGCCGCCGTACAAAGCATCAACGCCAACGCGACACCAAGGGTCCATGTTGCAACATGCCGTGCCGATCCGGGGGCGTATCGCATCATTTCGTCCACCTCCTGTTATGCAGAAGCGTAGCAGGGCGGCGGGCGAGTATCTACATACGACACAATCCGGGCGTTTCGAGAGGGGGAGATCTGTCGATGTTCTCACACCAGTTCGACGTCTTCGTCGCTGGCAGGGCCGTTGTCGTTGAGCTTGTCGAGGTAAGCTTTTCGCCGTCGGCGGGCCTCGACGACCAGGTCGTGCCGATCACGCTCGTTTTTCACGCGCGACGCCAGCGTGCCCACAACACACGTGACCAGCACGTACGCCAGGCCCGCGATCAGCAGCCAGATGACCATGGTAAGGTCGACCATGTGGGCATTATCGGTTCAGGCGAGGGGTGGGCTTGATGGATGATGCGGAAGTTGCGTGCCAAGCCATGTCGGGGCGGGTAGACTTCAGGCATATGAACTCGGGGCCAACCGCCCAAGCTCGTTTCTGGAACTCGGTCGCGTGGGTGTTGGCAGTACTGCTGCTGACGCCGATGGCGTGGTCGCAGGTGGACACGGTGACGTTGCAGGTCGAGCCGGGCGACGTCGGGCTGGACGGCTACGTTCGGCCGGGCGTCTGGACACCGCTGCGGCTGACCCTGCGCAACCAGTCCGCCGAACCGCGCGAGGTGATCTGCCGGTGGGTGGTGCGCGATTTCGACGGCGACACCGTGCACGTCGAACGCCGAGTCACCCTCACCCCCGAGCGGACGCAGCAGGTCTGGCTATACGCCGCCCCCTCCGCCACGCGCGCCGCCCGCGACGGCTGGCCCGTGCAGGTGCTCGACGCCGAGACCGGCAGTCTCCTCGCTCAGCAGCGGATCGCCCCGCGTCAGTCGCTCGAATCGACCGACAACCTCATTGCCGTCATGAGCTCCGCCGACCTCGGTTTCGAGCCCTATAGCGAACGTTATACCCAGCACGAAGCCCTCCGTTCGTTGCGCGGCCTCACCCTGCACAACCTGCCCGACCGCTGGTACGGCCTGTCGACGCTGCAAGCCATCGTCTGGACCCGCGAAGGCGGCGAACCCGACGACGCCCGCTTCACCGCCGCCCATCAGCAGGCCCTGCGCGA
Source organism: Phycisphaerales bacterium AB-hyl4 (assembly GCA_041821185.1). NCBI lineage: Bacteria > Pseudomonadati > Planctomycetota > Phycisphaerae > Phycisphaerales > Phycisphaeraceae > Natronomicrosphaera > Natronomicrosphaera hydrolytica. Next base: position 354,843 of record JBGUBD010000002.1, read on the forward strand.
GTGGGTAAGGCGCGGCGGACATATGGTCATTGTCTGGCCCACGGTCGGACAGGCATGGACCGCCTCGCCCCTGGCAGACATGCTGCCGATCAACGAGCGACAGGTCCGGCAGGTGCAGCGGCCGTTGCCCTCGTGGGCTGGCTCGCCGCGTACGGGTGAGCTGAGGCCGGTTGAGTATGCGACGTTTAACGTAAGCGGCAATGACGGGCCGCGCGTCGACGTGCTGCGTCGCGACCGCGAGGGCGACCCGACCGTCGTCGCCCGGCGGTACGGCTTCGGACGCGTGACGGTCGTGGGGATCAACTTCGCTGACCGTCGGCTGGTACAGTTGGGCTTGCCCAACGGCCGATTCCGCATCTGGCATGATGTGTTCCACCTGCAATCGCCGGTGTATGAACGCGACGTGATCGATGCGGAGATGCGCGAAGGCAACATCGCTCGGCCGACCGGTCGCGAGGCGGTCGAGCTCGGCCGATTCGTGCCCGGTGCGATCGCCATGCGTAATACGGCTGGCCCGGTGCTGGTATTGGCCATCTTTGTCTTCGGCATCTACTGGCTGCTGGCCGGGCCGATCGGGTTCGTCGTGCTGCGGCAGAAGGCGTGGCTGCATCACAGTTGGCTGGCGTTTCTTGCGGTGGTGGTCGTGTTCAGCGTGGTCGCGTGGGGCGGGGCGATTGTCATGCAGCCGCGCCAGGCGGGCATTGCCCACTTCAGCGTGCTCGACCTCGACGGCCGAACGGGCGAGAGTCGTACGCGCAGTTGGCTGTCGCTGTTCGTGCCCGAGTTCGGCCGAGCGAACATCACCCTCGCCGAGCCCGACGGTACGGGGCGCAACACCCTCGCCAACCCTGGCTGGCGTGTGGGCGGGCCCGACGCCGCGGGTTTTCTCGATCCGCAGACTTACACGCTATCCGCAGGCGACCCCGCGCAGGCCGACGTACCTATGCGGTCGACCGCCAAGCAGTTCACCCTCGACTACTTCGGCAACGTCGGCGAAGATCAGCCCGGCATGCGTGAACCCTTTCCCACGCCGCGCGGCCGACTACGCATCGAAAACGCCTGGCCCGCCGGCCAACTCGGCCATGCGCTGCCCGGCACGCTGCGCGATGTGCTCATCGTCTACTGCCCCGGCGCGGACGGATCGGACCAGCACCGCTGGATGCCCTGGGTCTGGCGACATGGCGACTGGGCACCGGGCGAGCTGCTCGAACTCGGCGGCGCACCCACCAACGCCGACCGGCTTGTCGACCGTCGACATGACTTCGACATCGAGCGCAACTGGTCGAACGAAGGGTTCCTCGGCCAGCTTATCGCCCGACGCACTGGCCAGCGCTTCGTTGACCTCGAGCCGCTTCAGGTTGCCAACGCGAATGAGATGATGCAGGCAGTGGAGATGCTCAGCTTCTTCAGCGCACTGCCCGCGCCCAACTTCCGCGCCGGCGTGACCACGCTTGGCGGCCGACGAAGCGTCGGCTACGAACGCGAGCTCGGTCGGGCACTTGACCTCACCCCGCTGATCGCGGGTCGGCGTATCATCCTCATCGGCTACCTCGAGAACAGCGCGCTGCCCGCGCCGCTCACCCTCAACGGCCGACCGCTGCAAGCCGAGGGCTGGACCGTGGTGCGGTGGGTTTACGACCTCGACTGAGAATCAACATGGCCATGATTCAGACCATCAACCTCACCAAGCGCTACGGCGACCTCATGGCGCTGGCGAATCTCAACCTCGAAATCGAGGAAGGCGACTGCTTCGGCTTCATCGGGCCAAACGGGGCGGGCAAGACCACGACCATCAAGATCCTCGCCACGCTGCTCAAGCCCACATGGGGTGAGGCCCGCATCGCCGGCCTGAGCGTCGGCCCGGTTAACGCAAGGCAGGTTCGTTCGCTCATCGGCTACGTGCCCGACTACTTCGGCAGCTATGACGACATGGTCGTGCAGGAATATCTTGAATTCTTCGCCGCCGCCTATGACATCCATGGCGACAAACGTAAGCAGGTCGTCCACGACGTGCTCGACCTCACCGATCTTTCGTACAAGATCGACGCCGAGGTCAACTCGCTGTCGCGCGGTATGCAGCAGCGGCTGTCCGTGGCACGCGTGCTGTTACACGATCCGAAGGTGCTGCTGCTTGACGAGCCGGCGTCAGGCCTCGACCCGCGGGCCCGCATTGAGATGCGCGAGCTACTCAAAGAGCTGCACCGCATGGGCAAGACGATTCTCATCAGTTCGCACATCCTGCTGGAACTGGCGGACCTGTGCAACAAGGTGGGCATCATCGAGCAGGGGCAGCTCCGTTTCGTCGGCACGACGGACGAGCTGCTGGAGCGCACGCGTGGCGAGCGCGTGCTGCATGTCGCCGTGGCCGACCGGATGCAGGCGGCGCTCGAGTTGCTCAAGGCGATGCCCGGCGTGAGCAGCGCCGAATTGCAGAACAGCCACATCCGTCTCGCGCTGGAAGCCGACCAGACCGGCCCGGCGGCGATCGCGCAGCAACTGGTGCAGCAGGGCTATGCGCTGACCCGGCTTGAAGAAGAAAAGGCGAATCTGGAGACGGCCTTCATGCGGCTGACGAAGGGGTTGGTGCAGTAGTGATGTTGTGGGTGGGAAGTGTGAATCCGGGGCTTCACTTTGCTCAGCCCCGGATCGCCCCCAAGTTCCCAGTCGGCCTGCCATTCATCGCCGATAGCGGCGCAGGGTTTCGACCACGCGCTGGTGTACTTCCAGCGGGCGGGCGACCATTTGCCAGTAGGCTTCCGAGACAGCGGTGCCGGCGGTGGCGAAGCCGAGCGTGCCCAGGTTGAACGGTCGTTCGCGGAGGCTGAACAGCAACTCGGTGTGCTGAATTTCACGTAGATGGGCTTCGAAAACGAACACACGCAGCACACCGCGTACGCGGATGACGCGCTGGTCGGTGAGGACGTAGACGCGTGAGAGCCATTCGAGAAAACTCCAGAACAGTCGTGCACCGACGAGGCCGACGCCGACGAGTATGAGGTCGCGTCGGTCGATGTCCAGGCCGAACTGGTTGTTGATCGCTCCCGCGGCGATGACCAGCAGCACGAGCATGAAAAGGGTCTTAATCGGCGCGAGCAGGATGAACCACGGGCTCGGCTTGAGCAGCAGGATGATGATCTCGCCCGGCTGAAGCAGTTCGGTCGGCAGCATCGCGGCGGCGCGAAGCGCAGCGGCGTCCTGCCCAGCCTGGCCGGCGGCGCCTTCGGCGAAATTCAGCTTCGCGTTTCGCGTTTTGAGTTTCGAGTTGTTCATGTTGTCATTGAAATCTTGCGGGCAAACGATGAACTTGAAACTCGGGTTTATTACGCTTCGACCACTTCGCGTTTGAGCGTGACGATATCGGGAAGGTTGCGATAGTAGTCGTCGAAGTCCAGGCCGTAGCCGACGACGAATTCGTCGGGGATGTCGAAGGCGACGTAGTCGACGGGCGTGTGCATGGCGTCTTCGCGTTGCTTTCGCAGCAGTACGCAGGTGCGGAGGCTGGCGGGGTTGCGATCGCGTAGGGTTTGCGTGGCGAGTTGGAGGGTCTGGCCGGAGTCGAGGATGTCGTCGATCAGCAGCACGTGCAGGCCGGCGAGTGATTCGGGCAGCCGCGTGAGGCCGGCTACGACCGAAGCGCCGCGGCTGGCGGTCGATCGGCCGGGGTACGACGTGATCGACATCATGTGAATCTGCATACGCATCGGCAGGCATCGCATCAGGTCGGCCACGAACATGAAGCTGCCGGTGAGGATCGGCACGAGCGTCACCTCCAGCGGTGTGGCGGCGTCCGCGTCGGCTTCGGCGGCGAGCTCGTCGGCAATTTCTGCCGCCAGTTCGTTTACACGCTGGGCGATGGCGTTGCGATCGATCAGCACACGGTCGATGTCACGTTCCATGGTGGGCAGTGTACCACTGTCGACTGTTTGTGGGAGAGATCTCGGCGGCGCGTTTCGTGCGTAGCAATAACAGTGAGGTATGATCTGCTCGGGGGGTGTTCGGAAGTGAATCGCTGTCATGTGAGGGTCTGCCATGCCGTGTCTGCTTGCGTTGCTTGCCGTGTTCTTCCCGCGCGTGGTGATCGTGCTGATTTTTGTTTTCAGCCAGTACCTCAATAGCGCCTATGACACAGTGCTCTGGCCGGTGCTTGGGTTCATCTTCATGCCGTTTACGACGCTGGCGTATGCGTTTGCCGTCAACAATACGGGTGGCAATGTGGCCGGGGTTTACTTGGCGGTGGTCGTTATTGCCGTGCTGATGGATCTGGGGTCATGGAGCGGCGGGGCGACGGCCCGGCGGCGGTGGTGACCGAGGAGGCGGCCGTCATCGCCGCGTCGGCGAGGCTTTGGGGTCGGCCTGTCCCACAGCCGGCGCGGCGCGGGCGAGCAACTCCCGCACCTGCTGGTCCGACGTCGGCTCAAAATTCTCATACCACTGCCCGACGCCCGCAAAGTCGTGGGGCGTCATGACGAACACGACATCGTCCGCCCGGTTCGCCAAGCGGTCGTGCATGTCGGGCGGTGCGACCGGCGCGGCGACCACCACGCAACGCGGATGCTGCTGTTGTACGGCGTCGACGGCCGCGAGCATCGTCGCCCCCGTCGCCAACCCGTCGTCAATCAGGATGGCGCAGCGGTCACGTACTGTCGGCGGCGGCCGATTGCCGCGATAGGTCAGCTCACGCGCTTGCAGAACTTCTCGCTCGCGAGCGGTGACTTGCTCGATCGTGTCGTTGTTGATGCCGATCTGTTCGATCAGCGGCTGGTTGAGCACGCGTACGCCGCCGGAAGCGATCGCCCCCATGGCCAGTTCTTCATGTCCCGGCACGCCGAGCTTGCGAACCAGCAGCGCGTCCACCGGCGCGCGCAATGCCTGTGCGACTTCATACCCCACTGGCACGCCGCCGCGCGGCAGGGCGAGCACAATCACGTCCGGCCGAAAGGCGTAACGGGTCAACGACCGGGCCAAGGCTTGGCCCGCATCGCGACGGTCAAAAAATGGTGGGCGAAACACGTTTGGCTCACTTTCGTCAAAGACGTTGCCGCAGGCTGGTTGCCTTATCTGACGGTAGGCGTGTGATGGGTTGATGGCGATGGGGGCAAATCATGGAGGGGATACGGAGTCCCGTATTTCGCAGGCCGTATTGTCCCCTAAGACGCGCGACGGACGGTGGCGGAACCTTCCGCCTGCTCGAGCGCCCGCATCATGGCGGCGGCCTTGTCGAGCGTTTCCTGGTACTCCGCCGCGGGCTGCGAGTCGGCGACAATGCCGCCGCCGACGGAGAAATCCACCCGCCCCGAGCGGCTGCGGGCGTCAGTTTCGACCAGGAGCGTGCGGATGGCGATATTGAATCGGGCGGTGTCGTTGTACAGGTAGCCGATGCTGCCACAGTAGGGGCCGCGGCGGACGGGTTCGAGTTCGTCGATGATCTGCATGGCCCGGACCTTCGGCGCGCCGGTGATCGACCCGCCGGGCATGGCGGCGCGGAGCAGGTCGATCGCGTTTTTGTCGGGCTGGAGTCGGCCGATGATGGTGGATACGCCGTGGTGCACCGTGGGGTGCGTTTCGATCGATCGGGCCTCGACTACCTCCACCGAGCCGTACCGGCACACCCGGCCGAGGTCGTTGCGCAGCAGGTCGACGATCATGTGCAGCTCGGCGGCGTCTTTCTCGCTGCCGCGCAACTCGTCGGCGGTGGCGCTGACCGGGCGCGTGCCCTTGATCGGCCGAGTGGTGACCTGCCCGCCGGGCCGCACTTCCAGGAACAATTCGGGAGACGTTGAGACGATGCTCCGCCTTGGCTCGTCCGTGTCAGCGGGCATCAACTCGAGCATTGCTCCGTACCATGCAGGCGAAGCCTCGGCGAGCGCCTGGAACAGCGCCCTTGGCTCGCCGGTGAACGGTGCGGTGAAGCGTTGGGCGAGGTTGACCTGGAACACATCGCCGGCTGCGATGTACTGCCGGGCACGTTCGATCATCGACTCGTAGTCGGCTCGGCTCATCACGCTGCGCGGCTGGTCGGCGTGAAAGCCGAGGTCGTCACGCGGCGACAGTGCGGGCAGGTTCGGCGGTTCGCCGTCGCGCCACGTGCCATGGGCGTGCCACGCCTGCTCCACCGAGTCATATACCAGCCAGCCGCGGCACTGGTGCATCTGCACGACCGGCCAGTGGCGGTCGATGCTCGCCTCCGTGGGAAGATTTTCAATGGATCGTGCCAGGTCATAGCCGAGGTGGCCCAGCCAGAGCACGTCCTGCTGCTGTCGAAGGAGGTTCAGGTCGGCGAAGGGGTCGTCGTGCCAGTCGGCGGTGGGGGCGGCGTCGGGGTTGCCGACCCAGCGGCCGCGCGGCGTGCCGTCTTCCAGCAGGTCGAAGCGATACGCTCCCGTCGGACTGGCGAGCAGGCTGTAGCGGGCCCAGCGCGGGTGCAGTCGGCCGGAGTGGAGCATGAGCAGCGGCCGGTCGGCGGGCCATCGCCGCATGGCTTCCAGCGGGTCGAGCTGCCAGGGCAGGCGTAGGCCGTGAGCAAACATCATGGGGCATGATAGCCGCTTTGATCGCTGCTGACCTTGTGCGTGTAATGCTCGTAGGGCTTATGCGTCGAATTGCGGTGCAAGCCAAGCACTGTGGTTAGTTAAATGTTGCAATTGTGAAACCGCGATGTGGTCCTGAGCCGAAGCGTGCACGGGTGGGCTCGAACCACCGACCTGCGGATTAGAAGTCCGCTGCTCTATCCAACTGAGCTACGTGCACAACGCGAAGTTTCCAATCGCGCCATTATTGCATTGGCTCAGGAGCATGTCGAACGGTGGTCGGGCAGGGTTCCGTGGTCGGTGACGGAACTGAACATTGATTATATAGATGAAGTCTATAGCCGTTGTGCTCGGCTGCTCATCGGCGGTCGTTGGACTGAGTCAGCAGGGAGGGACGTTTGGGTTCGGGGTCGCGGGGTTGTCGCTCGATGTACTGGGGGTTGAAACGTGGGCGGTTGGCGTCGTCACGGACGTGGATGACGGTGGAGCCGGGCTCGTCGTGGGCGATTGGCCGACGACGAGCGTCGACAGTCTGCGGAAGACCGGTGAGCTGTGTGCCGTTTAGATCGTTATAGAGGCGGATGGTGGCTCGCTGACTGATCTGAGCCGGCACACGGGCGCGGAAGACGCCAAGGTTAGCGTTGTACCACAGGCCGGCCTGGGCCGGGTGGGTGAGCACGGGGTCCGGGGGGTGGCTTGCCATGTCGTCCGGGGGGGCGATGTCCATCCAGGGGTGTGGTGGAGGGGCGATGGCGTTGCGTGGGAGCCCACTGCTGAACCATGTTGGCTCGACAATGCGCGGGAAGCCGAGGTCGCTTTGCGCCACTCGGCCAAGCGATCGCTGGTAGAGCACCTGCTCGTGAAGTTGGTTAAGCGATCGATGGACGGTCTGCCGGTCCAGGGTCTGCTGTTCCTGGTAGCGATGGTTCCAGATCAGGCCGCCGAGCAGGGCGGTGAGCATCAGAGCGATAAGCGTGTCGATAAGCAGGCGCATGGGCGGACTCCCGCGACGTTCGTGGATTCGGGGCGTTATTGTCTATCTTCGGCGGTCGGCTGAGGGATATTAAGTTGGATATGCGGGGAAATATCGGAAGTTGTGGTTGAGGTGTGGGGGTGTAGGAGCGTTGACGATTGTCCGTTCTGCAACGACTGAAGCAGCTTGATCGCGGGGCTTGGCCAAGCGTCAGCGTAGAGCGAGCTGAGGCTGGTTCAGCACGGGTTATGAGGCGAGCGATGGGCTGGCGATGTCAGCAGCGTGGGGTGCTGACGAGCGAGTTTCGGCAAGCATTGTGCGCGTTGTGCCGATTATGTCGATAAGCAGTTGTTGCATGGTCTGGATGGTGTCGGCGTCGGGTGAAAAGGGTGAAACGCGGCTCATGGTCAGTCGATAGTTTTACTTCAGAGGCCGGGGCGAATTTTGTGCGTGGGGTGGGAGGTCGATTTGTTTTTAAGTGGACAGCAAGCAATGCCGAGCAAAGCGGACAGTTCGGGCCCGGGCCTGGAGGTTTCGGCGAAGCGAGAGGCGACGCTCCGGCAGGTCGGTTTCATGCCAGTGAATCCGGGACCGTTGCTGTCGGTGTTGCGTGCATCGCCGAGCGATCCGGACTCGGTGGTCAGCGCGTTGGGGCGGTGTCCGGCACTCAGTGCGCGGCTGTTGAGTGTGACGAACTCGGCGGCGTTCGGGGTGACGCGTGAGATAGACAATGTTCGTCGTGCGGTGCTTCATCTTGGTGCGAATCGGGCGCGGTCGATTGCGCTGGCGTTCGGGTTGCGGGCGCTGCATGAAGGCATCGGGCTCGACGAGCCGTGGATGAGCCAACTGTGGATCGCGTCGCTGCGGAAGGCGGCGGTAGCGGAGCTGGCGTGCGAGTTGATCGATCCCAGCCGAAGTGAGAACGCCTTTTGCCTGGCGTTGATTCAGGATCTCGGCCTGCCGTTGCTGGTGGGGCTGGACCCGGGGCATTACGAACGTGTGATTGCGGCAGAGCGGCAGGGGCAGTGGTGTGCGATGGAGCGGGAGCGGTTCGGCATTGATCACATCGAGTTGAGCATGCGTCTGCTGCGGTCGTGGGATGCGGGGACGGAGCTGCGGCAGGCGGTTTATCGCCATCACGAACCCCCGCAATTGCCTGACGTGGAACGCAAGCGGCTCAGTGCCGTGCTGGACCGTCGCGCGGCGATGCGGATTCCGCTGTATCTGGCGAGCATGATGCCGCACTTTGACGAGGACCTTTCACCCGAGCAGCAGGAGTGGCTTGTTGCGTTGCACGCAACGTTTCTCGCGCCGACCTATGCGACGCCGGATGTGTTTTTCCAGGCGGCGGTGGATCGTGCGGAGCCCTTGCATGCTCAACATGGTGAGGCCATGCCTCGTCGTGCGCAGTTGACCCGCGAACTGGTGGAGGCGGTAACCACAGACACGATGGGCATGGTCACGCAGTTGAGTCGGCTGGAAGTGGCGGTCGGCCGGCAGCGCGAAGACCTGGATAACCTGCGTTTTCAGGCGTTCACCGATCCGCTGACGAAGCTGCTGAATCGGCGCGGGTTCATGCACTTGGCAGAGCGTCGGCTGGAGGTCGCCGGTGCGCAAGGGCTCAGCGCCTGCCTGATGATGTTGGACATGGATAATTTCAAGCCGGTGAATGACCGCTTCGGCCACGAAGCTGGCGACCGGATGCTGCGCGGTGTGGCCAAGTTGCTGCGACGAAGCCTGGACCGCAACGACCTGATTGCACGCATCGGCGGTGACGAGTTCGTCGTGCTGCTGTGCAGCCTGGACGAGGCGCAGGCCCGCGAAGTGGTTGAGCGGGTGACAAGCGTTTGCCTCGATCGACGGATCAAGGTCGTTCGCGAGCCCGAAGGCGAGGCCATGGTGCGGTTCAGCCTTGGGGCGGCGTACGCGGACCGGGTCAGCTCGACGCTCGGGTTGGAGCAGTTGCTTCAGGCGGCGGACGAAGCGATGTACCAGCGCAAACGCGAAGGCAAACATGGGGTGGTCTTCCGCAGCCTGGCGCCGATTCAAACGACAGAGATGATCGGCGAATCGTGTCCGCTGGACATGACGGCCATCGAGCCGGCATGACGCCCTGCGATGAGGGGGAAGTAAGGTCCGCCAGGCGGCGATCTCATGTGAACGCGAGAGCGGAACCTACTCCTCTTGAGGCATTTTCAACAACCCCGGTATCCCGCAGAGTTAACTTGGTCAGGAGGCGTTGTTCTGTTCGTCTTCGTCTTCGTCGCGCGCGTCGGCCGCGTCGCGAAGGGCCTCGGCGAAAGTGCGAATCGTCGTGTCGTCATGGCGTAAGGCGGCGTTGAGCGCGGATGACGCGCTGCCGTCGAGGTGGGTGGCCATGAATGTAAGGCGGACGATCGAGTCATCGCTGCGCTCAGCGGCGTCGAGGATGCGGCGGAACAGATCGCGACTACGATCGCTGCGGGTGAGCATGCGTACGGCCCACGCCTGCTGCATCGTATCCCATTCAGCGAACTGCTCGTTAATCGGCTCGGCGATGCGTCTGCGGACGGCCCGCGTGTCCAACTCATCGGGCAGGTGGTCGATACTGCGCAGCAGTCGAGCCAGGGCACGCATGCGGGTGACGGGTTGTTCGCTGTCGAGTTCTTCGAGCCACTGATTGATACGTTCTTCGTTGATGGGCGTCCCGCGGGCGGTGATGGCGCGAACGGAGTCGACGCTGCCGACGGGTTCGGCAGTGACCCCGCCGGTGCGGGTGGGGCGTGGGCCGAGCACGCCGAGCACATTGATGGCGAGTGTGCGTGCGGGGTTGGCTTGCATGAACTGGCCGAGTTGTGAGCGATCGAGCCGAACGGTGATTCGCATGGTTTCGCCGGGCTCGAGTGTGAGGCGTCGGCGGACGTCGACGATGATGGGTTGGGGCCGCGCCAGCGGTTGGCCGCCTGCGCTTGGGGCAGGTGAGAGCAGGGCGCGTTCGGGAACGCCGCGACCGGTGCGGACGGGCATGGACATACGGCTGGTGTTGCGCAATTCGATGGTGGCGTATAGTGGCTGGAGGTAGTCGACGCTCTCCGGCGAGACGCGCAGGTACATGCTCGTCCACGGCGAGGTATTGAGAGCCGGGCGCCACAGCTGGAGGGGGCCTCGGTCGATGTCGTTGTCGATGGATCGGCCGGCACGTGTGCGAGGGACTGCCTGGTCGTTTGCGAGCAGTTGCCGAGCGGCGAGCAGGCCGGCGAGCCCGCCGCCGTCGCGGTGGAGGACGGCTTGAAGGGCTTGGGTATGTTCGCTTGAGCCGACGTCGAGCAGGCAGGTGAGGCCGAGCGCTGCGAGCGGATCATCGTCAGCGATGAGCTCGAGTTGCTCGGCGGCTTCGTCGGGTTCGTCGCGTTGCAGGTGCATCCAGCCGCGGGCGCGGCGGACCAGCGGCTCGTCCTCGGGCAGCTCTGCCAGCAAGTCAGGCAATTCATCGAGTTGCTGATTGAAGACGGCGGCTGTCCAGGCGAGCATGACGTTGCGGCCGATGTCGGGGGCCGGGGCGTCAGGGCCGTCGAGCCAGTCGGGCAGTTCATCCTGGTCGAAGGAGGAGTTGATCAGCCTGCGGATGCGGGCAAAGCTGCGCTCGGCGGGCTCGGGCTGGTCACCGAGCATGGCGAGGCGGAGTATTTCGAGGCTGAGGCGGATGTCGGGATAGGCTTCGGGGTCGATACCGCGCGGTTGCTGGTCGTCGGCGTCATTGGCGTTCTGCTGAGTGGGGGCGAGTTGATTGAGCAGTTGGCGCGCGCTGTCGGCGTCGCCGCTGGCAGCGAGGGCAATGACCCAGTGTGCGTAGACGTCGATCGGCAAGGGGCCGCCGACGAGGATGGCGGCGGTGTCGAACTGCTGGGCGGCGGTGTCGTAGACGGCCTGGGTGGTGAGCCAACGCGCGAGGCGCAGGCGCGCCATCGGGTCAGCCGGGCTGGCTTTGACCATGTTGATCAGGGCGTCGCCACGCTCGGCGGGCGAGCTGTCGTTTCGCTGAGTGCGGGCGTAGGCGAGCTCGGCGGCATCGGCATTGGCTGAGTCAAGTCCGAGGGCCTCGTCGAGCCAACGACGGAGGCGATCGTCGTCGCCGAGCTCATGCGCGGCGAGGGCGGCGTGCGTGGCCAGCCGCGACCGCAGTGGAGCGGAGAGCCGTTGTGTGGAGCTGGCTTGGAGAATGGCTTCGAGGCGGGCGAGGCGTTCGTCGAGGGTCTGCTGCTCGCCGAGGCCTTCAAGCAGGCGTTCGAGCTGGGCGACGTCGTCCGTTGGCTCGAGGCGGATGTACTGGCGCATGGCGGCGCGGTAGGCGTCGCGGTCCTCCATGCGGTCGGCGAGCTCGGCTCGCAAACGCCAGAGCTCGGCCTCGTCTTCGCGCAACGCAAGGGCCTGATCGATGAGAATCTGCGCCTGGCGAAGCTGATCGGGTCGGGGCGATTCGTCGCTGGCGAGCGCGCTGTACATCATCATGACGAACTGGTCGGCCATGAGTGCGTCAGCGTCACGCTCCGCGTTATCTGCCATCGCGCGGGTGTGGCCGAGGGCGATGGTCAGCGACAGAATCGCCAGCCATGTGAACGAATTGGTGAGGTGTAAATGGCGGGGCATGGGCGGCTCCGGTCTGCCGTGTGGCGGTGCGGGGGCGGTCGGATCTTACGGCCCGATCATCGTACGACACTCGGCAGGCCGGTGGCGAGCTGACGGGTGAACGAAGCGACTGCGTCGACGACGGCGGTGGAGCCCTTGTCGCGGTTGGCGGCGACTTGTCGCACGATGGCCGAGCCGACGATGGCAGCGTCGGCGACGGCGACAACCTCACGCACCTGGTCGGCGGTGGAGATGCCGAAGCCGACGGCGATGGGCAGCTCGGTCGCTTCACGCAGGCGGGCGATGCGTCGCGGCAGCTCAACGGGCAGCTCGCTCCGCTCCCCGGTGATGCCGGCACGCGAGAGCATGTAGATAAACCCGCTGCAGCTCTGAGCGATTCGGCGGGCACGCTCGATCGGCGTGGTGGGGGCGATGAGCATGCTGAGAATCATGTCCGCGTCGCGAGCGGCCTCCACCGCGGGCGGCGCTTCTTCAAGCGGCAGGTCGGGGAAGATGAACCCGTCGAAGCCAGCCGACTTCGCTTCATTGATGAAACGCTTAAGGCCCAGCCGGTGCACGATGGAGTAGCTGACCATGGCGACGATGCCCAGGTCGACTTTGTCGCGCACAGCGGCGACCTGTTCAAAGACATCGTGCACACGGACGCCTTTGCCCAGCGCGTGCGCCATGGACGCTTCGATCACCGGGCCGTCGGCGATCGGGTCGGAAAAGGGAATGCCAAGCTCGACGATACTCGCGCCGGCTTGTTCAAGCGCGGACAGCAGTGCCGCGGTGGTGGGCAGGTCGGGATCGCCGGCGGTGATGAATGGCATCAACGCCTTGCCCGCGCCGGCTGCACCAGAGTCGACGGTGGCTCGCAGGTCGTGAAAGATGCGGTCGATTCGGTTCATCGCACCAGCATAGACGGCCCCCGCAATCGCGGCAACGCGGCGGCGCGTTGAAGAGCGTTCTTGCGGAGTCGGTGATGAATGGCCGCAATCGGGCTCAGCCCGCCAGGCGGCTGTCGCGGAGGCGATCGCGTTGAGCGTTGAGCCAGTCGCGGTGGGCGGCGGCAAACTCGGCGATGGTTTCACCTTCGCCAAGCAGCTCGTCGGCCAGCTCAAGAGCCGCGTCGATGAGCAGTTCGGCTTCCTCGGCAAGACGTTCTTGCCGGTCGACCAAGTCGCTGAAGCCTTCTTCGAACGGGCGGACGGCGTCGGGCTGGGTTGCCTCGACACGTTCGACGACGATGCCGAGCACGAGCCCGAGCCCACTGATCGCGTCTGCATGGTTGACGAAGGCTCGGATCTGATCACCCTGACGGGCGAGCAACTCGGCGCGGGCGGCGGGACGTTCACGGCCAGAGGCCATCTGGGCGGCCTGGCTGGCCTGGTCCGCGGCTTCGTCGGCACGTTCGCTGACGCGTTCGTAGCGGTCGCGCACCGATGCGTGGTAGGCCTCGATCAACTGCTCGAACTCTTCACGCAGTGTTTCGAAGGCTTCGTTGCGATCGGCCTCGGCCTCGTCACGCCAGTCGGCGGTCTGCGCGGTTTGACCTTCAACCTTCTGTACCTGATCACGAAGCTCTTCCACCAGGCTGTCGATCAATTCAATCCGCTGATCTGCCAGCAAGAGGTCGGCTTCGCCAATCGTGATCTGGCCTTCAAGCTGCTCGGCCTCGGCTGCCTGCTTTTCGGCACGGAGCACGAGTTGGGCCGCTTCCTCCTCCAGCTCATACTGCTCATCACCCTCGGCGACGAACGCCTGATCGCGCAGGTCCCGGGCCTGGCCATGGGCGTCGTCGATCTGATCGCGAAGCTGCTGCCGTTGCTCGCGCAACTGTTCCAGCTCGCCGGCCACACGCTCGCGGCGCTGCTGGGTTTGCTCCCGACTGCCACGCTGTTCGCGGATTTCCTCGTTGAGCTGTTCGATCATCAACGCGTCGTCGCGGTCAAAGCGGCGGACGCGGGCGTTGGCCAGCTCGTAAGCACCCAGTTGGGTGATAATTGACCCGGCCCGCAGCCGAAGTGCGGCGTCCTCCCGGCCGGCGTCGCGAAGCATGCCCTGCGTCGCGGTGGCGTGAATGTCAGCCAGCAGGCGGCGGGCGATGACCTGCTGATCGCGGTCGCCATCGGTAATGACGGCGCGCAGGTTGTTCGCTGCTTGACCGAGTGTTTCGAGCCGATGCTCGGCCAGATTGCTTTCTTCCACGTCGGACACGAAGCCAAGCTGCGCTTCGTTGATCGTGGCGACCGCGGCGTCGAGCTGCCGCTGGGCCGAGCCTTGGCGTTGTTCGTCGCAGCCGACGAGGGGGGCAAGGGCAAACAGGCTCGTCGCAGCCAGAACAAGTGTGGGTTGACGCACGAGGCAGCTCCTTTTTCGCAACAAAAACACCGCATCCGGACGGGGTTAGCAGAATACCCCAAATTTGCCCGGTGGGAAAGTTGAGTCGGGTACGGATCATGCGTGGGTTGGGTGTGGGGCGTGGGAGTGGGGCTTGAGGCTTGGGGCGTGAGGCTTGGGGGCAAGCCTCGGGAGTTATCAGTCCGATGTCGAGCCTGTGTCGACGACGCTGATCTGCATTCGGCCGAGCACGGGGGCCAGCGCCACCATGTCGTTGGTCATTTCGTCGTCCGCCATCGACGAGACGCCGAGCGTGATGTGGGCCGCGTCGTAAGCGGCGTCCCACAGCGTCGCGTCGAGGTCGACCCATCGTCCGCCGACCTCGTTTTCGCCGGGCAGCCAGGCCTGTGTCCACATGTGCCCGCCGAAGACCTCCTCAGCACCGATGAATGCGTCAACGTAGATCAGCCCGGTCGCTGTGCGGGCGGGGATGTCCGCGGCGCGGAGCAGGGCGGCCAGCAGCACGGCGTGCTCGGTGCAGTCGCCCTGTGCGGTGCGCGCCACTTCGCTGGCAGTACCCAGGCCGACGGACAGGTCTTTTTCGGTGATGAAGTGTGCGACGAAGTCGCGTAGCCGTTCGGCGATGGCTTGCTTGTTAAGCGTGCCAGCCTCATCGCCCAGGGCGCGGTCGAGCAGCTTGCGGACTTCCGGGTCTTCGTGATCCATCATGGCTGAGGCGGCGCGATCCGCGTCGCGCGGCAGGTCGTCGCCGGGCTCGACGGGTCGGCTAAGGTCGACGGTGACGATGGCGGTGCGCTCGTCGCCCCATGTGACGCGTTGATAGCCGGTGCGTGGCAGTTGGATCGCGTCGAGGTTGATCTCGTCGTCGAAGGTCACGCGGTACACGGCCGACTGTAGCTGCCGAGGGGCGGGCAGCGGCTGATCGGGGGTAATGAACAGCGACGCGAGCAGCTCCGGCGGGTCGATATCGCTGCGGGCGAGCTGTTCGTCAGCGGCGAGCATGGTGATTTCCATGCCCGGCATGAGGTTGGTCGTGCTCTTGAGCTTTCGGCCGCGGTGGTCGACATGCTCGCGTACGCGGATGCCGGGCATGATCGACATCTGCGACTCCCATACCACTGCCGGCGCCACACGGCCGAACACTTCGACTTCCTCTTCGCCGACGATCTGCATCGTCGCTTCGAACGGCTGCGGACCGACGGAAAGATCAAGCGTTTTGAAGCGGATGGTTTCGTCGCCCGCCTGCATGCGCTGTTCGATGTAGCGCTGCGCCGCGGCGGGCGTCAGCCAGTCGTCTTCGAATGGTTCGAGTTTTTGCGATTGCGTTCGGCCGGCTTGCTCGCGGACCAGTTCCACGCCGCTTTCGGTGAAGCGCAGCGTCTGTTTCTGGGTCATCTGTCCGCTGAGAGTCGTGGAACTGGCTTCCACCGGCTGGCCGTCTAGCGTTTCGATGAACTGTGAGCCTTGCTCGATGTTCAGCGTGACCGGCCCACGGCGGATGGTGAACCGGGTCTGGGTATCGGTGGTGATCTTGCCGTCGCGCTCGGTCTGCCGGGTGTGCGACCAGCCGACGCGATCGTCGCCGAGCTTGACGACGAACCAGCGGTCGGCGTGGACTTTCTGGTCCGCCTCGGCCGAGGCGGCTGGCAGCGTCAACAGCACGAGCAGGCAAGGCAGCAGCCAGAGGCGATTTTGCCCCTTTACGCGTAGATTTTGCTTCATGGGCTGCCATTGTACCGTGGTCCGCGGGGCCCGCGACAGGTGCAGGTGATTTGTATAAGATCACGGTTATGACTGAAACGCTTACTGCGAAGATGCTCAATGCGACGCTCGTCAGTCGGGAAGACATCAACGACGAGTTGGCGGTGATTCGCGTCAAGCCGGACGACGGCGAAGTGCCCGATTTCAAGCCGGGGCAGTACACGACGCTGGGTGTAGCCTTGTCGCCGGAGGAAGCGGACGAGGTCATGCCCACGCGCAGCGGCAAGCCGCATCCCAAGCCGAAGCTGCTCGTGCGGGCGTATTCGATTGCATCCTCGCCGAAGCAGCGGGAATTCCTGGAGTTCTTTCTCGTGCTCGTGCCCGAGGGGGCGTTGACGCCGCGGCTATGGAAGCTGCGCGAAGGCGATCGCCTGTTCATGGGCCCGAAGATCACCGGCAAGTTCACGCTCGACGACGTGCCCGAAGGCAAGGATCTGATCATGATCGCCACGGGCACGGGTCTGGCGCCGTTCCTGTCAATGCTCAACGAGTATCGGGGGACGAATCGTTGGCGTCGCTTCGTGGTCATTCACGGCACGCGACTGTCGGCCGACCTCGGCTATCGCGCGGAGCTGGAGCGAATCGCGGCGGAAGATCCCAGCGTGTTCTACATCCCCACCGTCACGCGAGAGCCGGAGGACAGCAACTGGCAGGGACTCAAGGGCCGCGTCCACGTCGCCCTCGAGCCGAGTCATTACACCGAGATCACCGAAGGCGGCGAGATCACGCCCGAGCAATGCCACGTCTTCCTCTGCGGCAACCCGGCGATGATCGAACAAGTTACCTCCGAGCTTGGCGAACGCGGCTTCGTGACCAAAGACCGCGAACACCCGGAGGGGAACATCCACTTCGAGAGCTACTGGTAAATCACCGTGGCCTGATCTGTGATTCGGGCAGTGCACCTTCAGGTGCACCGCTTTCGTTGTGCCCTACAATTCTTCCAATGTCGCGGTTCAAAGATCAGGCAATCTGCATCCGGCACGGCGAGTGGTCGGAGACGAGCCAACTCGTCGTGCTCATGACCGAGCAACTGGGCAAGGTGCGCGGCCTGGCCAAGGGCTCGAAGCGCACCAGCCCCTCGGCAGTGCAGCGATACTCCGGCGGGATCGAGTTGCTCACCCGTGGCGAGATCGTCGGCGTCCTCCGCTCCAACACCGAACTGGTCACGCTCATCGAGTGGGACTTGCAAGACGACTTCCGCCATCTGCACACCGACTTCGCTGCGCAGCAGCAGGCGTTTTATGCCGCCGACGTGGTCAATGCCCTGATGGCGGACCAGGACGCGCACCCTCGCACGTTTCACGCCCTGCGCAGCTACCTCGAAGCGTTGCGGCAGCCGAGCGGGTGGTCGGCTGCATTGCTGCGGTTTCAATGGACACTGCTGGATGACGCCGGCTATCGGCCGGAGCTATTCGATGATGTGCACAGCGGCGACGCGCTGCCCAACGTCGACGCGTATACGTTCGACCCCGTCGGCGGCGGACTCACCCAACGCGACGGCCGCAAGGACTGGCGCGTGCGACGGCAGACGGTGGAGCTGCTGCGGCATGTTTCACAAGGCGACGAGCCCGCCGCGACGGAGGACGCGCTGTCGCGGGCGAATCGCCTGCTTTGCGTGTATCTGCGGACGATCCTCGATCAGGAGCTGCCGACGATGCGCGTGGTGCTCGGCCGGTAAGGTGGGCTGCTGATCATTTGCCTTCAATCCGCTGCACGTAGAACATCGAGTCGGCCGCGCGCGGGCCGATCATATGCCAGCTCAGCGGAAACTTCGGCCCCTTCGCGACGTAGCTTTCGAAGATGTGTCTGCCCCAGGCGTATTGCTGCTCGATGTTTTTCTCAACCTTCGCGGTGTCGGTGCTGGGGATGAAGGTGCGGGTGAGGTAGTTCCAGTTGGGGTCGAGGCGGATGAGCAGGTGGCCTTCGTCCCACTCGATGGGGTAGCCGTGCACGTAGCCTTCGCCGGTGTCGGGGGTGTGAAACCAGAAGCAGAGGAACTTGTCTTTGTCAGCGGTGGAGGTGTCCTGCGTGCCGCCGACGAGCAGCCGGGCGTGGCTGACGCGGACGGGGACCGTGCCCCATCGTTTCTTGGCGATCCAGGTTTCGCGTGTTTTCACGTCATAGAGCCCGACGTGGGCGTAGTCCACGCGGATGCGGTTCGTGCAGTACGAGCGATTGATCTTGCGGTCGGGTTGCACGGAGGTTCGCGAGTGTGCGGGCAAGGGGCGGCAGGGCGTGGCCGGTCTCTGTCTGACCGACCGCTGATCCCTGTGCACCGAACCCCGCTCGGTGACGTCAGGCCGATGGGCTGCTATCTTATTCGTCTTAGCCACCACCTGCACGAAGGAGCGACTCGCGATGAATCAGGCTGCCCCGCCGAAGCTGCCCACCGTCACCGGCCGACTGGAAGAGAAGTCGGACGACCAGATCGTCCTGCACGTGCTCGGCAGCGACTATCGCCTGCACCTGGTTACCGAAGGCCCCGTCGACGCGGAAGTGGGCGACCGTATCACCGGGACCATCCACCTGCACCCGCGCCGGGTGGACGTGTTCCCCTCCGGCGGGCGTTTTGTGGAGCCTGTGTTTGGCAGACCCCGCCGTATGCAGGGCCGGGTCGCCGGCGGCGATGTCTCGGCCAATACGCTGTTCGTCCAGTGCGGGCCTGGGGTCATCGCCCACCTGATGGCCTCACAGAAAGCCAGCGACTTCGCCATCGGCCAGATCGTCGGTGCCGACGTCCAGCGCGGTGCGACGTTCCAACTCGTCGAGAAATCGTAAACCCGCGTCACTTGACCCTGTCCGTGCACCCGCGATGCTTCTTCTGCCATGCCTGAAACTCTTAAACGCATCCTCGTCACCGGCGGCGCCGGCTTCCTCGGCTCGCACCTTTGCGAACGCCTTGTCGATCAGGGACACGACGTCATCTGCCTCGACAACTTCTTCACCAGCCAGAAGAGCAACGTCGAGCACCTGCTGGGCAAAGCCAACTTTGAACTGATCCGCCACGATGTGACCCACCCCCTCTGGCTAGAAGTCGATCAGGTCTACAACATGGCCTGCCCCGCAAGCCCCGTGCACTACCAGTTCAACCCCATCAAGACCATGAAGGTCTCCGTCATGGGTGCGATCAACGTGCTCGGCATGGCCAAGCGATGCAAAGCCAAAGTCCTTCAGGCCTCCACCAGCGAAGTGTATGGCGACCCCGACGTTCACCCGCAACCCGAATCCTACCGCGGGAACGTCAACCCCATCGGCATCCGTGCCTGTTATGACGAAGGCAAACGCGCCGCCGAGACCCTCTTCTTCGACTACCACCGCGCCAACGGCGTCAACATCCGCGTGATCCGTATCTTCAACACCTACGGCCCGCGCATGCACCCCTACGACGGACGCGTCGTCTCGAACTTCATCCTCCAGGCACTCCGTGGCGAAGACATCACCATCTACGGCGACGGCTCGCAAACGCGATCGTTCTGCTACGTCGATGATCTCATCAACGGCATCATGGCCATGATGAACGGCCCCGACGACTTCCCCGGCCCGGTCAACCTCGGCAACCCGCACGAGTTCACCATCCGTCAGCTTGCCGAACAGATCCTTGAAATGGTCGATTCCAAAAGCGAATTGCGCGAGTTGCCTCTGCCTGCCGACGATCCGACGCAGCGTCGGCCGGACATCTCACTCGCAAAGAAAAAGCTTGGCTGGGAGCCGAAGATCGAGCTGCGCGAAGGCCTGGCGAAGACTATCGACTACTTCGCGAACCTCGATTTGCGCAAGTTTCGCAAGCCCACCGACCACACCGCCCACAAATCGTCAATGCTCGCGACGTCATAAAGACACAGCAGAGCAAAGCCCAGGCATGGCTATGCATGGGCGTTATGCCGTCACCATGACGTCACCCATCAATCAACAGGATGTGCACCGCGCCCGGCCCGTGCACGCCCGTGACGAGTTCGCCTTCGATGTCCGCGGTCTTGCTCGGGCCGGTGATGAACGCCTGCGAACTGGGCAACTCGGTGTTCGGCATGCCTTTCAGCCGAGCCCAGTAGTCGATCATGTCGGGCAGAATGTCGCTGACGCGCACCAGCGCGATATGCACCGGCGGAACGAGCGACAAACCCCGACTCGACCGCGAACCACTGCAACACACCAGTGTGCCCGTCTCGGCGATCGCGGCGTGTACGTCGGTGATGCCTACATCAAGGTCATACTGGGCGCTGACACCTTCGCGTGCTTGCCAGTCGATCTGCTTGACGCCGTCGGCTTGCAATGCGGCGTCCAACTCCAACTCAAGTCGTTCGCCCACGCTGCCCGCAGCGACGCCGATGCGACGCGCTTCGAGTTGGCCCAGCAGTTCACGCAAGCGCGGCACGACTTGTTCCAAGCTCACACGATGCACTTTCATGCCGACCGATTGTGCCCGCTCGGTGAACAGCGCGGGCAGGTCCGCGTCGGATGACGCAAGTCGAGCGATCGACTCATCGACGACCGGGGCGGGCTCGCTTGGCGCTTGTGTCTTGTCACGTCCGAGCGCTGCGTGCACGCGAGCGAGCAGTGCAGCGCGACCTTCACCCATCGTGGGCAGTTGTGAGCGATCGGAGGTGGTTTTCTGCATGGTCTGCCTGTCGTTCCGGGGCTTCGTCGCGATGTCCTCAGCCCTCGGCTTGGATTTCTTTTCAATCAGCGATCACAAATCAGCAATCAGCGATTCCTATCGGCCGTGCTCCTTCCGCCACCAATGCCGGAAGCTTTTGGCGGTGGGTGTGGGCATGTCGCGTTCCTGGGTCCAGCCTTTGACGGGGCCGGGCGCCCATGTCAGCCAGCCGCGGCTGGCGTAGGGGTCGTCTGTTTCGAGTGTGCCGCCGAACTTCGCCTGCATGCGGGCGAAGGTTTTCTGCATCCAGCCGCCGATGCGGTAGCTCCATTCGTGCTGGAGGCTTTCGCCCCAGAGTCGCATGGTCACGCGGTCGCCGGTGCCGCTGAGATGGTTCTGCACCATGTCGCGGCGGAGCTGGATGAGATACTTGGGGATGTTGATCTTCACCGGGCATGCTTCGTAACAGGCACCGCAAAGCGAGCTGGCGTGGGGCAGGTCGGTGTAGTTTTCCAGGCCTTTGAGCATCGGGGTGAGGATCGCGCCGATGGGGCCGGAGTAGACCGCGCCGTAGCTGTGGCCGCCGATCTTGCGGTAGACGGGGCAGGAATTGAGGCAGGCGCCGCATCGGATGCAGCGGAGCATTTCGCGCGTGTCTTCGTGGAGCACGTCGGTTCGGCCGTTGTCGACGAGGACGACATGGACCTCTTCCGGGCCGTCGTGTTCGTGCTCGCGTTTCGGGCCGGTGATGGTGTGGGTGTAGCAGGTCAATGGCTGGCCGGTGCTGGAGCGGGCGAGCACTTTGAGCATGACGCCGAGATGTTCGAGTCGTGGGACAAGCTTTTCGATGCCGACAAAGGCGACGTGAATGCGCGGCGCGGTGGTGCAGAATCGGCCGTTGCCTTCGTTGGTGCACAGCACGACCGAGCCGGTCTCGGCGACGAGGAAATTGCCGCCGGAGATGCCCAGGTCGGCTTTGCGGTACTTCTCGCGCAGATGCTTGCGGGCGATCTGCGCCAGCGCCTCGGCGTCTTCGGTGTATTCCGCACCGAGCTCGCGCTGGAACGCGCGGGCCACGGCAGTGCGGTCTTTATGGATCATGGGCGTGACGATGTGCGACGGCGCGTCGTTGTCCAGTTGCAGGATGAATTCACCCAGGTCGGTTTCCACTGTCTCGCAGCCTACGGCTTCCAGGGCGGGCAGCAGGTGGGTTTCTTCGGTGACCATCGACTTGCTCTTGACGCACAGCCGACACTTGTTGGCCTCGGCGATGGCGACCGCGATCTGGTTCGCCTGCTCGCCGTCGCGGGCGAAGTGCACCTGCACGCCGGTGGCGGTGGCGTTGTCGATGAACTGTTCGAGATAGTGGTCGAGATGGTCGAGCGTGTGCTGTTTGATCTGGCCGGCGAGATCGCGTACCGCGTCGGTGTTTTCGCCGAACGCGCCGCCCATGGCCTGCTTGCGCGCCACGTCTTTCGAGTACGTCGCATGATTGACGAACTGCTGAAGCTGGATATTCACCGTGGCTTCATCAGCACGCTGCTTGAGCTTGTACGGCAGTTTGGGGAATAAGGTGTCACTCATGACGATACTGGCGCCTGGGTTTGCGGTTCGGGTGGTGAATGGCAGCCAAACACTTAACAAACATTCACATCAATCCCATTCCCTCCGCGATGATCTCGGCGAGTGATTTGAAGTTGACGTCGACCTTTTCGCGTCGGCACGAGCCGGAGATGTTCATGGTACAGCCGGCGTCGTTGCTGATGACGGTGGGGGCCTGGGTCGCCTTGATGCAACTGACCTTGTCACGAACCATCGTGCCGGAGATCTGGGGGTATTTCATCGCGAACGTGCCGCCGAAGCCGCAGCACTGCTCGGCTTTCTCCAGGGGCTTGTATTCGAGGCCTTCAATCTGCTTCATGACGCGGACGGCTTCGTCGGTGATGCCGATGCCGCGCAGGTGGCAGGAGTAGTGGTAGGTGGCCTGGCCGTCCCACTTGACGCCGTGCTTGCGGAGGTCGACATCGAGGACGTTGACGAGGAACTCGACGAACTCGAAGGTCTTGTCTGACAGCGCGGTGGCGCGTTTTCGCCAGGCCGGTTCGTCTTCGAACATTTCGCCGTAGTAGTCGCGGATCATGGCGGCGCAGGAGCCGGAGGGCGTGACGACGTGGTCGTAGGGCTCGAAGACCTCGGCCATGCGTTTGGCAAGCTCGCGAGCTTCGTGGTGGTGGCCGTTGTTCCACATGGGCTGTCCGCAGCAGGTCTGTGCTTCGGGGAAGGCGACCTCGCAGCCGAGCTTCTCGAGCACCTTGACCACGGCGATGCCGGTGCGGGGGTAGAACGTGTCCGTGAGACAGGTGATGAACAGGGCGACCTTCATGGGGGCAGTGTACGAAAAATCAGTTGGGCGTTCCGGGTTCGCGTTTCCGCCTTGGGGGAACGGGCAGTGATCGCCGAGTGCAAACTTGAAGCCTGAAACTCGCAACGGGAAACTAACTGCCGCGTCGTTTTCGGAGCGTTTCGCGTTCGAGGTGAGAGGTGAAGCGCGCGAGGCGGTCTTCGAACTGGCGCTGTTGGCCGGGGTCGTTGAACTCGAATTGCAGGCCGAGGTAGACCGTGCGGTTCTGCTGTGGCCGGGCGTGGATCAGGCGGACGATGACGGTGATGGCGTCGTCGAAGCCGGGCAGCGTGAACTGGCATTGGTATCGGCGGCTTTGAAGTAGCTGCTGAACGTGCTGGCCGGTCGGGTCGACGGCGAGGCCGAGGCCGCTGATGCTGATGTTCAGCAGTTGCGCTTCGACTGGCGGGGGCACGTGGGCGGGGGGTTGGCCGGGGGGGTGCTTGGCGATCGAGGCGAGTCGGGCGGGCGACAAGTCGATGGCGGCTGTGTTTGCGCGAAAGGCGCTGCGGCGCTGACTGGAGCGCACTTCGCTGGCGGCGTCGAGCTTGATGGCAGCGACGTGGGTGGTGGCGTTGAGCGAGAACCGGTCTGCGGTTTCGATGACCCGGCATCGGCCGAGCCAACGCTGGTTGTTGAATACCAGCAGCACGCCGATCCACGCGCCTAACTCAAGCCATCGCCGCTGCTCGCGATTGGCTGGCTGTTGAACGACGAGGCGACCATCGGACTCGGCCGCCAACAGGCGAACGCGGAAGCGTTGGTCGCCGTCCGTGCCTTCGCCCTCGGCGACGTGCCAAGGCATCAACTCGACGCCGGCGTTGCGGTCGGCGACGTCGTTGATGATCTGTCGCCAGATGGTCGACAGTGCGGCGGTGGTGTCTTCTTGCAGTGCGGGCACGGCTTATCGGTCCTCTTTAACTGGTCGGCTGGCGCGTCGGGCATGAAACGAACCGGCCACGATCTAACATCGGTCATGTGTGGGCGCGGGTTGATTGACGTTCGGCCGGGATGCGGTTGAAAAGTGGCGCGGTTCCGCCTGGGCGGACGATCTATTTCTTATGCAGTGGGGTCGGCTGGTTATTTTTCGGGGGGAGGCGGGAGTGCCCCGCCGTGGGCTGCGGGACTGAACGTGGTTGGGTTGGATGAGAGGTCATGTAGCTGGAGGCGCACGTCATGCACTGGCTCTTTTACGCGATTGGGATCTACGTGTTGATCTGTTATGTCGGCGGATTGTGCCTGGTGGCGCGGGCACTGTTCGTGATGCGGCCGCCGGGCCGATTGAAGCGTCGTTTGACACGTCTGCTGCCCGGCCGTGCGATCGCCCGGCCGGGGCTGGAGCGGACGGTGGGCCGGGCGCGCCCGATGGGTGCGGTCCGGGCCGCGTGAGAGGTGAAACGCTTCCGGTGGTGTGGGTTATGCGGAATATAGCGCGGATTTGATAAGGCTACCTTGTCAATCCGCCGGGCGTAGCAGTGGGCTTGCTTGGGAAATCTTGTAGCATCTTGTCATTGTGAATATTCCGCGAACCAGGTCGACGCCGCCGCCTTGGGTGGAGCCGGTGCATGATCGCCGGCGGATTGATCGCCAGTGGCTGCTGGTGGCGGTGTTGCTGTTGGCCTGGGGCGGGCTGTTTTTTGGTTACTGGGCTGTGATCAACGTCGCTGTGGCGGCGGTGGTGGCGTTGTTGGCGCATGTGCTGGGAAGCGTGGCGCGTCAGGCGGTGGGGCTGGGGCCGCCGTTGGAGTCGCGTGGGCATGTGTTGCTGCTGGGGATGCTGGGAGGGCTGGCGTTGCCGGTAATGTCGGCGGTGTGGTGGCCGGCGGTCGCGGGCGCGGTGGTGGGACTGGTGTCGGCGTGGGTGGGGCGGTCGCACGAGTTACGGCTGCATCCGGTGGCGGTGCTGGGGGTTGTGATGCTGTCGGCGTGGCTGGCGGGGCATGCATCGTGGTCGGAAGATCTGGTGTTGGATCGGCTGCGCGACGTGGGGGTGACGACGACGTTGCCTGCGGAAGTGCCTGTCGATTTCGTGGAGGCGGCGGATTCAGATGATGCGGGGCCGTGGTTCAGTCGTGAGCGGGTGGCGCGGGTGACGGAGCCGGTGGAGGCGGTGCTACGGCCGAGCGATACGCTGGTGGGTGACGTGCGTGACGTGGGCGAGCCGCGGGTCGGGCCGTTGTCGTGGTTTCGGTGGGAATCGAATGAGGCCGACGCGGTGGCACGGCCGTGGCTGGAACGGCAGGTGGCGCAGGAGCAACGCGCCTGGCTGCTGGAGATCGATGAGCTTCAGGAGATGCTTGGCGAAGCCAGATTGCCGCCGCTGGAGGACGTGCTACTGGGGGCGGTGCCGGGCGGTGTCGGAGCGACGGGGGTGGGGCTGCTGCTCCTGGTGTCGCTGTATCTGGTGTACCGTCGGCAATCGAGCGGGATGATGCTGGTGTCGGCGTGGGGCGGCGCGGCGGTGGCATTGCTGGCGATGCCGGTGGCGACAGCGGATGGCTGGCAGTTGGTGGGGGCGGTGTTGCTGGACAGTGGGCCGACGGCGGGGGCGATGTGGGTGACGTACGCGTTGCTGGGCACGTCGCTGGTGTGGTGCGTGTCGGTGCTGGCACCGATGGGGATGCCGATGGGCACACGCGGGCGCTTGGTGTATGGGCTGCTGGTGGGGGCGGGCGGTGTGGCGGCGTTGTGGTGGGTGGCGGAGCCCTGGGCGGCGTACCTGGGGTTGGCGGTGGCGGGCATTTTGGCGCGGCCGCTGGATGCGATTCGCTGATGGCGTCGGCGGAATCGTTCGAGCCTCTGGGATGAAGCGGATTGCGACGAATCTCCGAGCATGGGAGGAAGCCCACGGCGTGACGCCGTGGGCTTCGAAGCCGGAGCGAAGTGCGAGGAGCAAGCGTATCCGTATGAGGCGGGTGGACTGGTCGGAAGGTTTGTTTTCGTCGCGTGTCTTGTGCGAGTGACGGGTGGCCGTCGTCGGTCAGACGCTGGCTTTGACTTCCATGGGCATGCCGGTGATGACGGCCTCGAAGACGAGGTTGCCGTTGACGAACCCCTGTGTGTTGCAGACGCAACGACGTCGGCGGAACTCGGTTTCCTCACAGAGCAGGACGAGGCGGTCGCCGGGGACGACCTGTCCGCGGAACTTGACCTTGTCGACGCCGGCGAAGCCCATGAACGCTTCGTCGGGCAGGCGGATCAGGCAGACGAAACTGGCCAGTTGGGCGGCGGTCTCGATCATGAGCACGCCGGGGAAGACGGGGCTTCCGGGGATGTGGCCGGGCACCCAGAATTCGTCGTCGCGAACGTCTTTGTAGGCGACGGTGTGCTTGTAGTCTTCGGATTGCCAGATGATGCCATCGAGCAGACGCATGGCGCCGCGATGGGGGTTGACGCTTTCGATGTGCTTGGCATCGAACCGTGTCTTGTCCATGTCGACGTGTGAGATGTCAAAAAGCAGTGTGGGGGCCATGGGTTTACTGCATTCCAGTGTGGGCGGTTGGTTCGGCGGCCGGTCGATGCCGGGCGCATTGAGAAGCGGCACGACGGGGAGGTCGCGGCCGAGGTTCTATTTGTCGGAATCAGCTTACTGGGGGGCGTCGTCGCGATGTTCGAGCACTTTGACGCGCAGGTTCTGCGAGACGTTTTTGACTTCCTGGAGTTGCTTTCGCACGCGCGTGCCTGCGGCCTTGTTGCCACCGGCGGCTTTGCGCACGTCGTCTTCCAGCGAGTCGATGAGGTTCCGAAGCTGTTCGTAGGTTTCAAGCATTCCAGTCTCCATGTAAGCAGGCTACAAGGCCCAAGCGTGGGCGACGGTCCATCGCCGTCGGCTTCAATAAGCCCGCCATAGCCTACCGGGGCCGATGCCGGTCGGCAACAGGTCATAAGCGGGCACTGCGTTTGCGTGTCGCGGCCGAGTCAGGTGGTGTAGTCCGCGTTGATGGTGACGTACTGCCGGGAAAGGTCGCAGCCGAGCCATTGGACGCTCGCTTCACCCCGGCCCAGGGCCAGGTTGAACACGACCTCGCGACGGCGCATCAGCGCACCGAGGCGACGCATCTCATTGCCATTTAAAGAGGTAGGCGTGCCTGCCCGGTAAACGCAGATGCTCTTGTCATCGGGGTCGCCGATCAGCAGAGACATCTTTGCCGGCTGTAGCGCCACGCCGCTATAGCCGGCGGCGGTGACGATGCGCCCCCAGTTGGGGTCGCCGCCGTGCACGGCACACTTGACCAGCGGCGAGTCGACGATCGCCTTGGCGACCCGGTCGGCTTCCCGCTCGTTTCGGGCGTGGGTGATGTTGACGCGGAAGACCCGGGTCGCGCCTTCGCCGTCCTGCACGATCTGGTAGGCGAGGTTGCGGCATAGCTCGGTCAGCGTGTCGGCAAAGGCGCGGTAGTCGTCGCCTGTCGTCCGGCTGATGCGATCGTGGCCCGCGGCGCCGCTGGCGAGCACGAGCGCCATGTCGCTGGGGCTGGTGTGCTGGTCGACGCTGATGCGGTTGAAACTCGCGTCCGCAGCGCCGGTGAGGGCTTGCTGGAGCGCGGCGGGGGCGATGTCGGCATCCGTCGTAATGAAGGCGAGCATCGTGCCCATGTTCGGCGCGATCATGCCCGAGCCCTTGGCGATGCCCGCCAGACGGACGGTTTTGCCGGCGAGCGTGAGGCGGGCGTGGGCGGCCTTGGGAGCAAGGTCGGTGGTCATGATGGCGCGGGCGGCGTCGGCGTCGGCCTGCTCGTTACGGCCGAGGCGGGTGACCAGTGATGCAATGCCCCTGCCGATGCGGTCCATCGGCAGGGGGTGGCCGATGATGCCGGTCGAGGCGACGAGCACGTCGCTGGGCTTGAGCGAGACGTCGCGCATGGTGGTGAGCATGTTGTGGGCCAGTTCGTCGGCGACGTGCTTGCACATCGCTTTGGCGTCACGTTCGCCGGCCTTGCCGGTGGAGGCGTTGGCGTTGCCGGAGTTGACGACGACGGCCTGCGCCTGGCCGGCGCGAAGGTGGCGTTTGGAGACGACGAGCGGTGCGCCGATGGTTCGGCTACGCGTGAAGACGCCGGCGGCGGCGCAAGGGCGGTCGGCGACGATGAGCGCCAGGTCCGGCAGGCCGGACGCCTTGATGCCACAGGTCGCGCCTGCGGCGTAGAAGCCGACCGGGTCGGTGATGCTGCGTTTGCTTGCTTTGAGCTTGGCCATGGGTGCAAGTTGTAAACGAAACGGACGCTTCGCGGTAGAGCGCGCCTAGCATGAATTGATCGCGGCAACATAGCGCGTGACCAACGCGGGAACGGAGCAATTGCCATGGCCAGCCTGACTGTTGATACGGACCGGATCGCGGAACTGCTAGGCGACGAGGCGGAGGGCTTGCTGAGCTACCAGCCGCGCGGCTTTTCGCGTGACCAGTTGCACCTGCCGGGCCCGGATTTTGTCGATCGCATCCTGGCGGGCAGCGACCGTTCGCCGAATGTGTTGCGGCATTTTCAGCAGTTGCTCAACACCGGCCGACTGGCGGGCACGGGCTACGTTTCGATCCTGCCGGTGGACCAGGGCATCGAGCACACCGCCGGGGCGAGCTTCGCGCCAAGCCCGGCGTACTTCGATCCGGAAAACATCGTCAAACTCGCGATTGAAGGGGGATGCAACGCGGTGGCGTCCACGCTCGGCGTGCTCGGATCGGTGAGTCGGCGGTATGCCCACAAGATTCCGTTCATCGTTAAGCTCAGCCACAACGAATTACTGACCTACCCGAACCGTCACGACCAGTTCATGTTCGGCCAGGTGGATCAGGCGTTCGACATGGGGGCCGTGGCTGTGGGCACGACGGTCTACTTCGGCAGCGAACAAAGCGATCGGCAGATTCAGGAAACCTCGCGTGTCTTTGCCCGGGCCCACGAACTGGGCATGGTGACGATCCTGTGGTGCTATCTGCGCAACAGCGCGTTCAAGCATGATGGAACGGACTATCACCTCGCGGCCGACCTGACGGGGCAGGCGAACCATTTGGGAGCGACGATCGAGGCTGACATCGTGAAGCAGAAGCTGCCTGAGACGAACGGCGGCTTTCGCGATTTGAAGTTCGGCAAGACTCGGCCGGAGGTGTACGAGCAACTCACGCCGGGCGATCATCCGATCGAGCTTTGCCGATACCAGGTGGCGAACGGGTACATGGGGCGCGTGCCGCTGATTAACTCCGGCGGCGCATCGGGTGAGGATGATTTCGCGGAGGCGGCGCGGACAGCGGTGATCAACAAGCGGGCCGGTGGAATGGGGCTGATTTCCGGACGGAAGGCGTTTCAGCGGCCGATGGCGGAGGGCGTGAAACTGCTGAACCTGATACAGGACGTTTACCTGGATGAGCACATTACGGTGACGTGACGTTGGCTTCGTCGGGGATGGGCATGACGTCAACATCGCTGAAGGCGGTCTGGAGGCCGCCGACGATCATCTCGACGCCGATGGCGCCGATGAACAGGGCGTTGGTGCGCATGAGGATGGCAAAGTACTGGCCGAGGATGGTTTCCTTCTGCGTGGCGAGGCGGTCGGTGAGCGCCTGCACGCCGATGACGAAGGCCATATTGATCACGAGAATGCCCGTGATGCCAAGCAGGGCGAGCCCGTCGTTCATCTCCCGGCCGAGGAGGATGGCGGCCCAGATCGTGCCCGGCCCGACCATGTAAGGCAGCGAGATGCGTGGCGCGAAGTGGCGGATGTCACCTTTGAAAAGCAGGTTGCTGCCTGAGCCGAGCGTCACGTAGCGGTAGGCGATGAATAGGATGATGAGGCCGCCGAAGATCTGCAGCGCAGCGAGGCGAACCTGAAACACGTCGGTGAGAACGATGTCGCCCAGCAGGACGAAGATGGTGAACACACCGAGCGAAAGCAGGCTGGCCTGAAAATGCACGCGGGCGAACTCGCGAAAGCTCAGCCGGTGCATCAGGTCGGAGAGATAGAGCACCTGCGCGAACGGGTTGATGATGACGAGCATGTAGAGGAGCAGTCGCATGAGCCGGACATTCTACCGATTGGTCGGGCCATGGACAGCGGCGGGGATAACCCGTGGATTCGCATGGCCCATCTGCAGGTCGCGGAGGGGGAACAAGGTGGGAAAAGGTTGCATAGTGGTAGGGGATTCGCCTAGGCTCGGTGCGTGTGACAACGGGGCGTCGACGTTGGCGTGCCATTTCATAAGCCCATTCCGCTCGTTCACCCGAAGCTTGAAACGGGAGTGAAGATTCATGTTGGCCAGGCACTTGAAGCATTTCAATCCGACGGTGACGCTGGTTTCGGGGGGGCTGGTCCTGCTGTTTGTCGTGCTGGGGGCGCTGTTCGGCGGCAACTGGACAGAGAACGACTGGTGGCAAGTGCGCCATGCGATCACCGACTGGCTTGGTTGGTTGTACATCGTGTCAGTGGGCTTCTTTCTGTTGTTCGTGCTTTATCTGTGGGTCAGTCCGTTTGGTCGCATCAAACTCGGCCGGGACGATGATGA
The DNA here is from genome assembly GCA_041821185.1 of Phycisphaerales bacterium AB-hyl4. Classification (NCBI taxonomy): domain Bacteria; kingdom Pseudomonadati; phylum Planctomycetota; class Phycisphaerae; order Phycisphaerales; family Phycisphaeraceae; genus Natronomicrosphaera; species Natronomicrosphaera hydrolytica. Next base: position 385,557 of record JBGUBD010000002.1, read on the forward strand.
ACCGGAGTTCACGAACCTCACTTGGTTTGCAATGTTGTTCAGCGCGGGCATGGGCATCGGGCTGCTGTTTTGGAGCGTGGCAGAGCCGATTGCGCACTTCACCGCGCCGCCAGGCGGGATGGAGGGCGAGTCGGAAACCGCCGCGCGGCACGCGATGACGCTGACGTTTTTCCACTGGGGCCTGCACGCGTGGGCGATCTACATCGTCGTGGGGCTGGCGCTGAGCTACTTTGCCTTCCGCCACGGCCTGCCATTGACCATCCGCTCGACGCTTTACCCGTTACTGGGCAAGCACATTCACGGTCCCATCGGCTACGCGGTGGAGATTCTGGCGATCTTCGGCACGATCTTCGGCGTCGCGACGTCGCTGGGCCTGGGCGTGCAACAGATCGGTGGCGGGCTGGCCTATCTCGGTGTGGCGGAGAATACGCCGGGCCTACAGGTGGTGCTGATCGCGATCATCACGGCTATCGCGACCATTTCCGTCGTGTCGGGCTTGAAAGTGGGCATCCGCCGACTGAGCGAAGCGAACTTGGTGCTGGGACTGCTGCTTCTGCTGTTCGTCCTGATCGCCGGGCCGACCATCTTCCTGTTGAGCATGCTCATTCAAAGCATCGGGCATTACGTATCCAGTCTCGCAACGCTGACGTTTCGTACAGAGGCGGTCCTGAGCATCATGCCGGGACAGGAAGATGAGCCCACATGGGGCCAGTGGTGGACGATGTTCTACTGGGCGTGGTGGATTTCATGGGCCCCTTTCGTGGGCATGTTCATCGCGCGCATTTCGCGCGGGCGAACGATCCGTCAGTTCATCACCGGCGTGCTGCTCGTGCCCACCATCCTTACGTTCATCTGGCTGGTGGTCTTCGGCGGCTCGGCGATCTACATGGAAATGACCCAGCCCGACGGCGCGGGCATCATCACGGCTTCCGGCGAAGGGCCGGAACTGGCGCTGTTCGCGCTGCTGGGTAACCTGCCGTGGGACACGGTCACGGCGATCGTCGCGATGATCGTGATCGCCACGTATTTCGTCACGTCATCCGACTCGGCGTCGCTGGTGGTCGACATTCTTGCGACGGACGGGAATCCCAATCCGCCGATGGCGGGCCGTATCTTCTGGGCGGTGACGGAAGGCGCGGTGGCGGCGGTATTGCTGCTGACTGGCGGGCTGATCGCGTTGCAGACCGGCGCGATCGCCACGGCCATCCCGTTCACGTTGATCATGCTGCTGATCTGCTGGTCGCTTGTGAAAGGCCTGCGCGCCGAACGCAAGGCCTCGTTGGTCGGCGCTACGTTCACTGCCAGTCCGCGCACCACGCTGGAAGCGCAGCGGCTGGACCCGATTGTCGTCGACACCAGCGACCTCGAAGCCGAAGGCGAGGCCGCGGCGGAAAGCGTGCCCGACGACTGGCGGCCTTTCCTGCAGCGCATGCTGGGCCCCAAAGCTGAGGCGACCGCGACGCTCACACCCGAGGTGCAGCAGGCGCAGCAACGCATGGCCGAGTTCGTCGAGAAGACGGTCTTGCCGGCGTTCAAGACGTTGCGCAACGAGTTGCAGCAGCACGGCAGGCAGATCGAAATCGACCGCCTGCCCTATCACGTTGCGCTGCGCGTGTTGCGGGATGGCGATGAAGAGTTCTTCTACGCGATCCGCTGCCGGGCGTATCGTCGGCGGGTGCTCACGTTCCCGGAACTGAGCGACGGCACGGGCAAGCCGATCGTGCGCGGTGAGGTGGTGCTGCGCGGCGGGATGGGGGCGAATCGGCCGATGAGCGAATGGTCGCGCGAGATCATCATCCGCGACTTCCTCAATGAATACAGCAAGTGGATGGGCTGGTAGGCCACGCTGCCTAGGTTCGAACGAATTGCAGCAAGCCTGCCGTCAACGGCAGGAACAGGACCACCGGCAGCCACGCGCTGGCGACGGGGTTCAGCGCTCCGCCGCCGGCTTGGATCAGCAGCAGGCCCGTGCCCCAGGCGCCGAGGCAGATGCCCGCTGCGATGACCGCCTGGTTGACCATGTTCACATGGCCAAGCCGAAGGAAGATCGCCAGCCCCATTACCAGCACCAGCACGTTGACCACGAGCAGGCTGAACCGGCCCCAGACGATCCGCGCGATGTGTGCCCTTTGATGCGGCTCGACCGCGGGGTTGGCCTGCATCTGCTGCAACTCGACCAGCGAGAGCAGCTGCGGGTATGACGTTGCCCGTCGCGCCATCAGCACTGTCGGCGACAACTCAGTCGCCAGGTAAGGGACCGACTCGGGGGCACCGTCGAATGCATCGCCCTCGCCGGGCGCGCCGAAATGTGGCGAAACCGCCATGCCCGCCGGCACCAGCCGCCAGTGCTCGTGCTCCTGGTCCCAGTAAGCTGCCTCGGTGGTGATCCGCCGTTGGGCCAGACCCGCTTCATTCCGCTCGATCACCGTCAGGTTCGACAGCCGCTGCTCTGATGCGTCAAAGTCCGCGGCCGTGAACAGCCGACCCGCGTCGTCGCGTGCGAAGCGAATGGGGAACGTGTCCACCAGTTCATGCTTCAACTGCGATTTGCTGCGCACCAGCTTCGACGCCATGCCCGGAATCACGAACTCCTGAATCGGCAAACTCAACGCGTTGAGCGCCATGCCGGCAAGCAGAATCGGCGCGGACACCCGGTAGAGGCTGATCCCGCCGGCCACCATCGCCGTCATCTCCCGTGTTCGTTGAAACGTGGCGATCGTGAAGCCCATCGCACCCACGACGATCAAACCGGAAAGGAACACATACACCATCACCAGAACCGGCGCGTAGTAGTCGATCATTACCACCAGCGTTGCCAGCACTTGTCCGCCGTACTGCTCCGCGTGCGCCTCGCCCGCCTGAACGAAATCCTCCAACCCCACGATCATGTCGATCACGACAAATAGCGTCATCAACACCAGCAGCAGCACGACGAAGTTAACGAAGAACTCGCGGAGGATGTAACGGTCTAGCGTCTTCATATCGGTTCAACAAACCCGGTAAAGGGAGGCCCCCAGAGCCCCATACTATAGCCCCCCGTGCTCCGCTTCGCGCACGCGCCGCTCAGCCGCCGGGGGCTTGTTGCACCTTTGCCGTCCCGCACCATATCACTTTACCGTCACCGCAATCTTGCCCACGGTATGGCGTGTTTCCTGCTGCCGATGCGCCTCGGCCAACGCCTCCAGCGGAAACACATGGCTGACGTGCACTTTCAATCGCTCGGCTTCCACCAGTTCCGTCACGGTGCGCAGCACCTCGCCCTGGGCGCTGAGTCGGGTCTTGTGCAGTGTAGCGGCGCTCATGAACTCCAACGCCAGTGTCGCCCCTCGGCTGAACAGCTTGTGGATCGGCGCGTCGGCGGGCGGCGGCAGCAGCGTCACCAGTCGGCCGTGCGGCGCGAGGCAGCGCATCGACTCGTTGAACACCTCACCGCCCACCGCATCGAGCACGACGGGGCAGCCCCGCCCGCCTGTCAGTTCGGTGACACGGTCGACCACATTTTCGTTTGCGTAGTTGATCACCGCATCCGCACCGAGTTGCGTGCACTGCTCGATTGACTCGTCACGGCTTGCGGTGGTGATCACCTGGCATTCGTGCAGCTTCGCCAGTTGAATTGCGATATGCCCCACGCCGCCTGCCCCGGCATGAATCAGCACGGTCTCGCCGCTGTGCAGGTGGGCCCGATGGTGCAGCGACTCCCACGCCGTAATGGTTACCAGCGGCATTGCCGCCGCGTGTACATGATCCAAATTCGTCGGCTTCAGCGCCGCCGTCCGCTCGTCAACCAGCACCAGTTCGGCATTCGCCCCCGGCCGAACCAGCGACGGCGAAGCATACACCTCATCCCCCACGCGAAACTGCTCCACCTTCGGCCCCACCGCCTTCACGACGCCGCTGACGTCATACCCCAGCACGAACGGCAGCGTCAGTCGCTTACCCAATCCGTGCCGACGCATGTGACAGTCTTTCGGATTCACCGATGTCGCGTGTACTTCCACCAGAAGATCATGCTCGCCCGGCTCAGGGGTGGGCCAGTCCCGCATCTGCATCACTTCCGGCTCGCCAAGCTCCGGCACAACCATCGCCTTCATCGCATTGCTCCTTCCCTGGATCATCATCATACGTTAGCCGTGAAGCGCCAGCGGAGCGCGTCAAGTCCGCATCCACCCACAAAACTCGCGCCGTTATCGCTACCTGGCCAACACTTGCCCCGCCCGCCTCTGGTCCGCTGCCGACCATGACGCTATCCTGCACGCTCGGCCATGAGCAGACAAACCATCCTCAGCATTGGCAACTTCGACGGCGTGCACCGCGGGCACCAGGCCATCCTTGCCCATGCGCGCCAGCTCGCCGCGCCACACGCCGCCGAGGTCGTCGCCCTGACGTTCGACCCGCACCCGGCCCGCACGTTGCGCCCCGGCACCGAGCCGCCACGTCTCACCAGCGTGCATGAAAAGGTCGACCGCCTTCGTGCCGCCGGCGCCGACCGCGTCGTCGTGCTCGAACCCACGTCTGCAATGCTCGGCCAGTCGCCACAGCAGTTCATCGGCAAGCTGGTCGACGATTATGCACCGATCGCCATCGTCGAAGGCCCCGACTTCCGCTTCGGCAAGGCCCGCGTCGGCGATTTGAACATGCTTCGCGAACTCGGCAAGCAGCATGGCTACGAAACCCACGTCGTTCCCAGCGTTGAGGTCACGCTCGGCGACTGGCGCAGCGCCATCGTCAGCAGCTCGCTGGTCCGTTGGCTCGTTGGCCGCGGCCGTGTGCTCGACGCCCATCGCTGCCTCGGCGCGCCATTCGAACTCACCGGCCCCGTCGCCACCGGGGAGCAGCGGGGCCGAACCATCAACGTGCCCACCGCCAACCTCGACCCCGCCGCCTACAGCGATCACATTGTCCCCGCCGACGGCGTCTACGCCGGCCTCGCCGTCACGCCTGATGCTCAAACACACCCCGCCGCCCTCAGTGTCGGCGTCAAGCCAACCTTCGGCCAACGCCAACGCGTCGTCGAAGCACACCTGCTCGACTACACAGGCAACCTCTACGGCGAAACCATCACCCTCCGCTTCACACGCTGGCTACGAGACCAATACCGATACCCCAACCTCGATATGCTCACCCGCCAACTCCATCGCGACATCGCCCTCGTCCGATACTGGCACGAATATGATCAACAAGCCCACGCCCATAACCGCCGCGCCGGATAGCAGGCGAAACCAGCCCTGGCCGCGAATGAGTAAACCCGCGGTCTCCTATAAGTGACACCCATACGACGATGACCACCTACACCGCCAACCTCAACCTCTCTGCCGTTGCCGACCTGCTCCGCAATGCCGACGAGCCTATCGTCGTGATTACCCACGCCAAACCTGATGGTGATGCGTTTGGCTCAGTGATCGCGTTGTCCGTCGCGCTCCGCTCGCTCGGCCGGTCGGTCACGCCCTGTTTTGTTCCCCCCGTGCCGGTAAGCCTGCTCGGCCTGCGCGGCGCGGATCAAGCCACGATCTACCGTGAAAGCTTGTCACTGCCTGACGCTGGCTTGTATGTCATCCTCGACACCGGCGCGTGGTCACAACTGGGCGAGTTGAAGCAGGTCATCGAGCCGAACCTCGAACGCACGCTCATTCTCGATCACCACCTCAGCGGCGATATTCCCGCCGCCCATCGCTACATCGACGGCAAGGCGGCCGCGGCGTGCGAAATCGTCGCCGAGTTGCTCGAACACTTTGACGCCACCACATGGGACGTGGAAACCACCCGAACGATCAGTGAAGCGTTATTCGTCGGCATCGCGTCCGACACCGGCTGGTTCCGTTTCTCGAATACCCGCCCGCGGACGCATGAACTGGCCGCGAAGCTTCTGCGGCAGGGCGTCGACCAGGCCGCGCTCTACCAGGTGCTCGAACAGACCGAACGGCCGGAAAAACTCGCGCTGCTCACCCGCGCGCTCGACAGCCTCAAACTGCTCGCCAACGGGCAGGCCGCTGTCATGACCCTCAACAGCGATGACTTCCTCGAAACCGGCGCACTGGAAGAGGAAACCGAACGCCTCATCGACGTGCCGCAGCAGGTGGGCACGATTCGCGTAATCGTGCTCGTCGCGGAAAAACGCGGCAACAATGAAGACGACGTGATCACCCGATTGAGCTTTCGTTCCAAGCCCGGTGAGGATGCGATCAACGTCGCCGAGCTAGCCAACCGATTCGGCGGCGGCGGTCACGCCCGCGCCGCCGGCGCGAAAGTGCCCGGTCCCGCAAATGAAGTCGTGCCAAAGGTCGAGCAAGCCCTCGTTGACGTGCTCAACCACCAACCCTGATGACATCCCCACAAGCCCCGGATCTTCCAAGGTGGAATTCCCCAACGCACACGGAGCAACCATGATCGACATCGGCATCAACGGCGCTGCAGGACGCATGGGGCGACGCCTCGTCGCATTGGCCAGCGAAGACGAGCAGCTTCGCGTGGTCACCGCACTCGAACGCGACGGCCACGAACTGCTCGGCAACGACGCAGGCGTGGTCGCCAGTGTCGACGCCATCAACACGCCGCTGGCTGCGCAGGTGCAAAACAAGCCCAAGGTGATGATCGACTTCACCGTACCCGAAGCTTTCCGCGAAGCGTTACGCGTTTGCCGGCAACAGAAAATCGCCATGGTCATCGGTACCACCGGCCTGACTGATGACGACTACAAAGCCATCGACGCTGCTGCCGAAGACATCGCCATCCTTCATGCGCCGAACATGAGCCTTGGTGTCAACCTGTTGTTCGCCCTCGTCGGCCAAGTCGCCGAACGCCTCGGCGATGACTACGACATTGAAATCGTCGAAGCCCACCACCGCTTCAAACTTGACGCGCCTTCCGGGACGGCGATGGGCCTGGCCGAGGCTATCTGCCACGCCACCGGCAAGCAGATCGACAAGGACTTTGTGCACGGCCGACACGGCGAAAGCACGCGCAAACGCGGCGAGGTCGGCATGCACGCGCTACGCATTGGTGACGAAGTCGGCCGACACAGCGTCCACTTCGGCACGCTCGGCGAAGAAATTACGCTCGCGCACAAAGCGTCCACACGCGACGTCTTCGCCCGCGGCGCTCTCCGCGCCGCCGCCTGGCTCGCTGACAAACCAGTGGGGCGGTATCACATGAAGGACGTGCTGGGGTTGTGACGCACGTGTTGGTAACCGCCGGGGCGTTTACTCGTAGCTGGCCCTTGGCCGCCTGACAAACGGCGCGGGATTGACCGGTTCGGGCAGTGCGAGCAAGTCGCCCAGCCGCCGGTCCCATTCCGGCGGACGGAATTCCAACATCCCATTGCCGGGGTACATCGTCATCTCACCGAAGACGATGCGCCCCTGTACCGAGTAAAGATCGACTCGGCAAAACGGGAGTCCGTTCGATAAAACACGCGCAACGTCGAACATCTCATCCAGGCAATCCGGCTTGCCCAACACATGGTCGGGTTTAGGGTACTGCAGTTCGAACGGCAACAACTGCCAGTCCAGATCGAACAACAACCGTGTGTGATTGCTGTATCGGGTCATGTCCGCTTGGATGATCTGTGGTTTTCCGTCGAAACAGTAAACCTTGTAATCTGTCAGGTCATCTTCACCACTGTCGAGGAAGGCTTCGCCGATGATGCGCGGTGGAACCTTTTTATAGGGCCACTCGCGCGTCGAAATGTAAAAATCCTGCTTTAACCAACCGTTCAGCTTGCGGACCGCATCGGGCCAATCGATCGCTTGCCGATCGGGGCAGATGATGTTCATGCCCGAACCATGTGTGCCTTTAAGCACGAACCGACGGGGCAGTACGTCCAGGTCGATCGATTCGGCACGATCCCAGATCCCAAGCAGATCATTGAGGTAATGTGCTCCGACCCGCGATTCGACAAACGCGCGTACCGCATATTTGTCGACCATCGTATGAAGGTCCGGCCGACGGTAGTTGAGCTTCAGCCACTGCAGCTTCTCATTGAATGTCTTTGGGGCGTGCAGGTTCGGCCAAACGCCGAATCGGTGGTGATACTGCCGGGGGACTGCCAGTCGGTCAGGTATAATTCGTCGACGCCACCGCGATACGGCACGACGTACACGCCGCGTGGGAGAACCATTAGGTGCTGAAGTTGCCATGTTTGAAACCGGAAACATTGTAAAACGAGCGATCTGCAACAGGTTGCTAACACTCACATCGGGAACATCGAACAATCGAAATGTGATCAGCTATCAAAATCTGACGTCGGCTGGTTCATTTCTGATTGGGCATTATATCGGACGAGCTTGGGTATAGGGATGTAATGTAGCTATGGGTCTATATGTTCATGAGGAGCATCCGCTTGGGTTTGCTCGTCGTTAAACAGGTCGATCCGCTCCCAAGGCCCGAACGTCCATCGTGCCCACAATGTCAACCCGAGCACGCAGACGTACAGCGTGGCCGCGATCCACGGTCCCACCGCGCCCAGTTGCGGCCACCACCACGCCGCGACGTAGCCGCCGCCGATGAGCACCGTTGCCGCCATGATCGCCGCCACCCACGCCGGCCAGTGGTTATCGCCCGCGCCGCGCAGGGCGCTGATGTGCGTGATACCCAGTCCGTCAAACACCTGGAACACCGCGCAAAGCAGCAGCAACTGCCCGGCCCAGCGGATGACGTCCGGATCATCGCTCAACAGCCCGGCCAACTCGTGCCGCAGAAGCAGATAGCCCATCGCGATCAGGCCCATGTAGGCGATCGCGAAGCCGGCGGCCCAGCGGGTGACGAGTCGCGCGTAGGCCGGCTGACCACGGCCGATCGCTTTGCCCACCGCTGCCGTGACCGCCACGCCAAGCCCCACCGCGGGCATGAACGCCACTTCGAGGAACTTGAACGCGAGGTTGTGCGCCGCCAGTTGCACCGTGCCGAATCGGCCGACCAGCAGCAGCGTGAAGACGGTGAATGCGAAGATGTCGACGACGAACTGCATGCCCGCCGGCACGCCGACCCAGATGATGCGACGCATGCGTGCGAGGTCGGGCCGCCAGGTGTGGCGGGTGTCGAACATGGCTGCGAGTTTCGGCCGAAGCATCCACGCGAGCATGATCAGCAGTTGCAGCCCGGCAGCGAGGTTGGTCGCCCAGGCCGCGCCGCCGATGCCCATGGCGGGAAAGCCGAAGTTGCCGAAGATCAGCGCGTAGTTGGCGATGACATTGAAGATGTTGCTGATGACCATCGCCCAGAAGCCGACCATCGGCTTGTGGATGCCGTTGAAAAAGTTGGTCACCGCATGCGCCGCGAGCATAGGGGCCAAGCCCAGCAGCCCGATCTGCACGTAGGCCACTTCCATTTCCTGCACCGCCGGGTCGTGGCCGACCCATGCGAACAGGCCCGGCACGACAAACCACACCGGCAGGGCGAGCAGGCCGAGCAATACGCTCAGGTGTACACCCTGCCATGCGTAGCTGCCGCAAGCTTGGCGGTCGTTTCGCCCCAGTGATTGCGAGACGAACGTGCTCACCGCCGTGAGCGATCCCATGCCGAAGGCGACGAAGCAGAACAGCAAAATGCCTGCTGGCATGATCGCGGCCTGCGCTTCCGTGCCGAGCTGCGAGACCATGATGAAGTCGACGAAGCTCATCACGGTGCGCGAGATCATCGACGCGATGATCGGCAGCGCCAGCAGCAGCAACGCAACAGGCACGCGCCAGCCCGTGGGCAGCGGCTCGTGTGATTCAGGGGCGAATTCGTTGGGGTGTTCACTCATGGCAAGGCGGTCGATTGCATCGGTAGACGTACACCGCTGCGCGGGTGGCAGCAGATTCGATGGCCGATGTATATTGCGGGATGCGTCGGCACGAACGCCAGCGGGCCGCGTTCGTGGTCACAGGGGGCAGGATGTTGCGTGACTCATCGCATCGGAAGATTCCGGAAGAACCATAGTGAACTTGCCAACTATACCCGGCTCCGCGGTGCAACGGAAGACCTCGGCTACAAATTTGAGCCTAAAAATGGCAGGGCGACGCGTTCCCCGGCCGACCCGATGTGCCGTGCGTGGCCGATCCGCATACGATAGTGGCTTGGCTTCGAAAGCTTTCCCGCCTCGCCGCATGGAGACACTCGCGATGGACTTGACGACCTTCACCACCCCCGCCGACGTGGACGCGCCCCAGGGCACGGGCACGGTTCGGGCGTTCATGGATAAGCATTTTCTTCACTTCAACAGCCGTGAGACTGTCGCCGCCGCGCGTGCGTTTGAGGCGCACATCGACGCGGGGGGCAAGATGATGGTCACCCTCGCGGGCGCGATGAGCACTGCCAAGCTCGGCCAGATTCTCGCCCGGCTGATACGGGCCGACAAGGTGCATGCCATCACCTGCACCGGTGCGAACCTGGAAGAAGACCTGTTCAACCTGCTCGCTTACAACGAGTATGAAATCATCCACGACTGGCGGGCGCTCTCGGCTGCGGATGAAACGGCGCTCTACGAACGCGGCATGAACCGCGTGACCGATACGTGCATCCCCGAAACGGTGATGCGCCACATGGAACGCCAGCTCATCGACCGCTGGAAGCAGGCGTGCGACAACAACGAGCGCAAGTTTGAGCACGAGTTCCTCTGGGACATCTTCCGCGACGGTAAGCTCGAAAAGCATTATCAGATCGACCCGGCCAACTCGTGGATGCTCGCCGCGATGGAGAAGAATCTGCCCGTCTACTGTCCCGGCTGGGAAGACTCGACGACGGGCAACATGTTCGCCGCCGCGGTGTTCCGCAAAGAGCTGCCACACCACCAGTGCGTCAAGACCGGTACGGAGGCGATGGAGCACCTCATGCGATGGTACCTGGATAACTGCGGGATTGCGCAAAGCAGCAACGAAGGCAAGCCCAGCGTCGGCTTTTTCCAAGTTGGCGGCGGCATTGCGGGTGACTTTCCCATCTGTGCCGTGCCCGCGATCATTCAGGACCTGCAACGCGACGATGTGCCGTACTGGGCCTACTTCGCACAGATCAGCGACGCCGTGACCAGCTACGGCGGGTACAGCGGGGCCGTGCCGAACGAGAAGATCACCTGGGGCAAACTCGATGCAGCTACACCAAAATTCATGATCCAGAGCGACGCGACAATCGTCGCGCCCTTGATCTTCGCGTATGTGTTGGGGGATTGAGAAACGGTTTCTAGTTCCGAGTTTCTAGTCTCGAGTTTCGCGATTCGGTCACGCATGGCAACTCGAAACTCGGAACTAGAAACTAGAAACTCATACAATCACCCTATGGGCCTGCCACATGACATCACGTACGCCGCCGCAGCACTTGCGACTTCGCCCGTGTGGGCCTATCGCATGTGGCGAACGGGCAAGTGGCGAACCGACTGGGGCGGTCGCTTCGGCAGGGGTGAACCGGTCGTGCCCATGCCCAATGATCAGGGCGGACGTCGGCGTCGACTGCTCATTCACGCCGTGAGCGTTGGCGAAGTCAACGCCATCCGCCAACTCGTCGACCTGCTCCATCGTGAACATGGCGACCGCGTCGAACTGGTCATCGCCACCACGACCGACACCGGCTACGCCCGCGCCCGCGAGCTGTTCGCGGCAGACCATTCGGTCGTGCGATATCCGCTGGACTTCACCGTCGCGGTTCGTCGGTTCCTCGACCGTGTTCGGCCGAGTGCGGTGGCGCTGGTTGAGCTGGAGGTCTGGCCGAACTTCGTCGACGAATGCAAGCGGCGCGACATACCGATTGTGGTCATCAACGGCCGACTGAGTGCCCGCAGCTTTTCGCGTTATCGCTACCTTCGTCCGGTGGTGCGGTCGATGTTCGCCAGCCTCGCCGCCGCTGCGGTGCAGACGCCCGACTATGCCCAGCGGTTCATCGCCATGGGCACACCCGCCGACCGCGTACACGTACTGGACACGATGAAGTGGGACACCGCCGAGGTCGCCGACGACGTGCCGAACGCCGGCGAGCTTGCCGAGCAGATGGGCATCGACCGCGCGCATCCGCTGGTCGTCGCCGGGTCGACAGGGCCGGGTGAAGAACGGCTGCTGATTGACGCCATCCGTGCCGAGTGTCCGCCCGAAACCCAACTGCTGCTCGTGCCGCGCAAGCCTGAGCGGTTTGACGAGGTGGCGGCACTCGATGCCACGATTATCCGCCGGAGCGACCGGAAGCCCACGGCTGCAGTTCGCGAGGGGCAGCCCGCACACACCCTGTTCCTGCTGGACACGATGGGGGAGCTTCGCAAGGCGTACGCGCTGGCGGACGTGGTTGTCATCGGTCGCAGCTTCAACGGCCTCGGCGGGTCGGACCCGATCGAGCCGATCGCGCTGAGCAAGCCCACGATCGTCGGGCCGGATCACCATAACTTCGCTGACGTGGTGCACGCCTTCGAAAAGGCCGGCGGCATTGTCGCCACGCGCCAACTCGGCCCCGCCATCGCGAAGCTGCTGGCCAACCCCGACCAGGCTGCCGAACTCGCACGCCACGGCCGCGACGTTATCCTGTCCCGGCAAGGCAGCACGCAACGCCACGCGGAGCTGCTGTTGAAGGTGCTCGGTCTAGCCGATACATCGATAGTAGATGCCGCCGCGCCCTCGCCATGATTACCCCAATCGGCAATCAGCCATTAGCAGTCAGAAACGCCACCCATGCCTTCGACCGAGCTCCGACAAACCGTCCTTTGCAACGCCCGCCGCATCGTCGTCAAGGTCGGCACGGGGCTGCTCACTTCGCCCGACCCGGACAGGCCGGGGCTGGATCTGAACTACATCCGCCGCATCGCCCGCCAGATCGCCGGGCTGCGCGAGCAGGGGTACGAGGTGACGCTCGTCGCCAGCGGTGCGATTGGCGCCGGCTGCCTTGAACTGGGGTTGAAGCAGCGCCCGCGCGACGTGGCCGACCTGCAGGCCGTCGCCGCGGTGGGGCAGCGGAAGCTAATGGCGCACATGCATCAGGCGTTCGCCCGGCAGAAGATTCATGTGGCGCAGATGCTCGTCACGCGCGGGGACTTCGACGACCGCGTCCGCTTTTTGAACATTCGCAATTGCGTCACTCGCATTCACGAGCATGGTTGCATCCCGATCATCAACGAAAACGACACCGTCGCTGTCGACGAGCTACGTTTCGGCGATAACGACATGCTCGCAGCGCTGACCGCCAACGCCATCCGTGCCGACGCGCTATTGCTGCTGACGGTGGTCGACGGTCTGCTGGACGAGCAAGGCAACCGCGTCGACCTGATCGACAACGTGACGGACATGCTCAGCCTGGCTCGCCGTGATACGAGTCAATGGGGCACGGGCGGCATGTTGTCGAAGCTCGAAGCGACGCGAGTCGTCACTGAAGCGGGTGAGATCGCGGTGATCGCCAATGGGCAAGAGAAGAACGTGCTCGCACGCCTGCTCGCGGGCGAGGCCCTTGGCAGCGTGTTCGTGCCGGCGACACGCAAGCTCGACAGTCGACAGCGCTGGATCGCGCTCACGGCCAGGCCCGCGGGGACAATCACCATCGACGAGGGGGCGGTGCGGGCCGTGACTGGCCGTGGCAAGAGCTTGCTCGCGACCGGCATCGCCGACATCACCGGCCGATTCGAGCGCGGTGACGTCGCACTCATTCGCGACCCGCGCGGCCGCGAGGTCGCTCGCGGACTGAGCAACTACAGTGCCGACGAGCTGCGGCTGATCCGTGGCAAGCGATCGACGCAGTTCGCCAACATCCTCGGCAGATCGGCATACGATGAAGTCATCCACCGCAACAATCTCGTCGTGCTCACACCCAGCGATGGGCGATAGAGCGAATCGCACATCGTTGAACGTGAGGATTCACGCTTAGAGTGATTGGAAAGATTTTGCGTATTGGATGTGGCCTTGCCATGTTGCTGGTAGCGGTCCGCGCAGCAGGGCAATCATGAACTCGGGGCCGCTGCCGTAGTCGCTGGTCAGGCCCAGCGGCGAGGCGGGCTCGAAGCCGAAGCGCTGGTAATACGTCGGCTCGCCGAGCACGACGACCGCGCGCGACGCGAGTTGCTTTGCCTCGGCCAGCGCTTGACGCACCAGCGCCGCGCCGATGCCACGACCTTGCCAGGTCGGCCGTACCGCCACGGGCGCCAGGCCGACCATGCCGCGCACCGATGGTTGGTCGGCGAATGTCACGGGGCTGAGCATGACGTGGCCCACCACTTCACTATCGACCTCGGCCACGAGCGACGTCACAGCCTCACGCTGATCGCGCAACGCGCGAACGAGCTTCGCCTCGGCATCGGTGGGGAAGGCTTCGCGAAGCACACGGTCGACAGCGTCGATGTCGCTCGGCTGTTCCGTGCGAAGGACGGTGATGGTGGATCGGCCGATGGCGGCGGGTTGGCCGAGCAGGTCGGGGCGGCGGTCAGCGGTGCGTTGGCGGGCCTGTTCGAGCCGCCATGCATTGATCTTTGCGTGATCGCCCGACAGCAGCACGTCGGGCACGTCACGGCCTTGCCAGGTGCGCGGGCGGGTGTAGTGGGGGTAGTCGAGCAGGCCGCCGAGTTCGGACGAGAAGCTTTCGTCGTGAGCGGAGGCTTGCGTGCCCAGCGCGCCGGGGATGAGCCGGACGACAGCGTCGAGCAGGACCATAGCGGGTAGCTCGCCGCCAGAGAGCACGTAGTCGCCGATGCTGATTTCTTCGAGGCCGGCCGGCTCATCGCGAAGGGCGTCGAGCACGCGTTCGTCAAAGCCTTCGTAGTGGCCGGCGATCAGCATGAGGCGTGGCTTTCGTGCGAGTTGCTCCACGATTGCATGGGTAAGCGGCTTGCCCTGCGGGGTCATGACGACGCGCGTGGCTGGGCGTGGGTCTTGCGCTTCGACGGCGTGGACCGCGTCCCAGACGACCTGGCTTTGGATGACCATGCCGGGTCCGCCGCCGTAGGGTGGCTGGTCGACTTTCTGGTGCTTGTTTGTGGTGTGGTCGCGGAGGTTGGCGAGGTGATACTCGACGACGGGTGGGCGCACGTTGCCCGTGGCCGGGTCTTTGAGCGGCTCGGCGGCGCGTTTGAGGATGCTCGAGCCGAGCACGCCAGCGAACATTTCGGGGAAGAGGGTGAGCAGGTCGAGGCGCATGGGGCGCCTTTTGAAAGGGGAGGTGGTCCGAAAAAGGGGTGGGCAGTGCAGCTTAAGCTGCACTGCCCGTGATCGCGGTTGACGTCAGCTCGACTTCTTTTCTTTCATCAGCTTCTTGCCGCTGGTCTTCTTGAGACGTTCGGGCAGGTCGTATCCGGACTTGCGAAGCAGGTCGGCCACGGTGCCGCTGGGCTGAGCGCCGACGCTGAACCAGTATTGGATGCGGTCGGTTTTCAGTTCGTGCTGCTTGCCATCGGCGGCCAGCGGGTCGAACCAACCGAGTTCCTCGATAACCCGACCGTCGCGAGCGGCGCGCTGGTCCATGGCATTGAGGCGATAGTAGGGACGGTTACGACGACCGAAACGCTTGAGACGAAGTTTGACCATTGGGTCTCTCCGGGTGGGTCGGCAATGTTCCGGAGGAGTTCCGGGGGCCGACGGTGTCCGTGAGCAGGTGCCGAGGCGAACGCTTCGCCAGGGCGAGTCGGGGAGTATAGCGGTTTTGGTGGGTGGGGGCTACTTGAGGGTTTGTGGCGGGCCCACGGTCGCCGACCGTAGGCTTTATTGGGGGGAGAGTCGTTGTCGGGGGGTTAGTTGTCGAAGGTGTGGGTTGAGACGAAGTGGCCCGGTTCGCCTGGCACTTCTTTGAGCGGGGGGCGGTCGAGCAGGCTTTCGCGGGAGATGTAGGTGACACCTTTTTCCTCGCGTACGGCGGGCTCGCCGGAGTGGGCCTTTACAGCGTCGCCGTGGAAGAGGCGGATGGGGCTGGGGACGTCGCCTTCGAGCATGATGCGCTGGCGTTTGGTGTTCGGGTCGGGCGTGGGGGCGGCGGAGAGCAGCGCTTTGGTGTACGGGTGAAGCGGGTTGCGGTAGAGCGTGTCGCGGTCGGCGAGTTCGACAATCTTGCCGAGGTACATCACGGCGACGCGGTCGCAGAAGTGTTCGACGACGGCGAGGTTGTGGGCGATGAACAGGTAGCTGAGGCCGAACTCATCCTGGAGATCGTTAAGCAGGTTGAGGATCGCGCTCTGAATGGAGACATCGAGGGCGGACACGGGCTCATCGCAGACGATGAAGCGGGGTTCGAGGGCGAGCGCCCGGGCGATGCCGATGCGCTGGCGTTGACCGCCTGAGAATTCGTGGGGGTATCGGTGGCCGTGGTCAGCGTGGAGGCCGACGCGTTTGAGCAGGGAAGCGACGCGGTCTTCGAGTTCGCTGCCGGAGGCGAGGCCGTGCACGTGAATGGGTTCGCCTATGATGCGTGCGACGGTCATGCGTGGGTTGAGCGAGCCGACGGGATCCTGAAAGATGATCTGCATCTGGCGTCGGAGCTTCTTCATCTCCGCGCGGTTGGCGTCGAAGACGTTTCGGCCGTCGAAGATCACTTCGCCGTCGCTGGCGGGGATGAGTCGAAGGAGCGTTCGTCCGACGGTGGACTTGCCGCAGCCGGACTCACCAACGAGGCCGAGCGTTTCCTGTTGGCCGATGGTGAATGAGACGTCGTTGACGGCTTCGACCTGGCCGACCGTTCGGCGAAGCAGGCCGCGCTTGACGGGGAAGTAGGTTTTGAGATTGCGCACCTCCAGCAGCGGCTGCTGGCTGGCGGGAGCATCGTGCACGGCGGTGGGGGCGGTCGTCGGGGCGGCGATCATATAACAAAAGTGTATTAGGCTACTTGAAGAACGCAACCGGCTTTACGGATGTTCCCCGCTCACAGCAACTCGCGCGGGATCACGCGATGCCAACTGCGGGAGAAGACGCGTCGCTCGCCCTCATACGCGTCGAGGTCGGCAATCAGGTGAAAGTGGGTTTCGTCCGAGGTCAGCACCGTTCGGCTGATGGACTTGACCGACCAGTCGCCGCGGCTGTAGCTGCGGGTCCAGTGGGTATCGCCGCGCAGCGATTTGAGATCGTCGTGTTGCACGGTGTACTTTTCCACTGCTTTGCTTTCGATGGTCCAGCCGGTGTCGTCGACGCGCCAGGCACCGTGGTCGCGGACCACTTCGAGGCATGACTCGTCGCGCGGCAGGTCACGGATGACGCGCCAACTCGGCTCGGCGGGCCGTAGTGGTACCAGCGGCTTGCCCGGGGCACCCTCCGGCTCGGGGAAGCGTACCTCCGGCCCGTCAGCTTCATGCGGTAACCGCTGTGGCAAGAGCAGCCGCGACGCCTCGGGGTAGACCGTTAATGTCACCGGCTCGGGCGGGGGCCATGCGAGCGGCCAGTAGCTGGTCGACAGCGCGACGCGGACACAATGACCGGCGGGGAAGAGTTGGCCGATGTCGTTCAGTTGAATCTGGACACGGTATCGCTTGTGCGGGACGACCGGTTCGGGGTGTTCGTGGCTGTGGCGGTGGGTGAGGTTCAACAGGGCATAGCTGACGCGCGTGGCCCGGCCGTCGGGCAGGATGTCGGACAGCCGTACCGCCACCATCGCCACAGGGCGGTCGACGCTGAGTTCCAACTCGATCACCGGCGGGCCGAGCACTTCCAGGTCGTTGCTGAGCGGCGCGGTATCGAAGGTGAGGGCGCCGCCATCTTCATGTCGTTGGTCGTCGGGCAGGTCGGGCGGGGCGGCTTCGGAACACCACTTGCCCGCGAACAGTCCGAGCGACAGCGGCGACTGCACGGACATACTGTGTTGCACCGGCAGGGCGTCGTGCAAGGTATCGGGTACGAGGCCGCGATAGGAGAGGTGGAACCGGCGCGTGCCGATGTTCGGTGAAGGCCAGGTCGGTTCGCCGACCCACCAGCCCGGCCGACGTTTGTAGCCGGTCGCGGGGGGCACGCTGTCCTGCACGTAGGCCCGCAGCATCGGCTCGTTCATGATGCCCGTGTCGATGTGCTTGAGCCATTGGTCCCACCAGCGGACCGCTTCCTGCAGGAAGCCGATCGCCGGGCCGGGCACACCGAAGTGCGGATACTTGTGACTCCAAGGCCCGACGAGCCCGCAGCGGGGCACGTTAAGGTATTCGAGCAACCGGAACACAGCGTTGGTGTACGCGTCGGCCCAGCCGCTGACCGCCATGACGGGGCATTGAATGGCGTCGAAGTATTCGTTGATCGAGCCGTGCTTCCAGAAGTCGTCGCGGCGCTGGTGGGTGAGCCAGTCTTCCAGCCAGAGGCCGCTGTCTGCCAGGCGCTTAAGCCACATGTCGCGCCAGCCCTCGCCGACGTGTTCCGGGTCGGGCGGGCCGGTGTTGTAGGCGAACATGGTCGAGGCCCATGAGAGGTTTTCACCCAACAGACAGCCGCCGGCGTAGTGCACGTCGTCGGCGTAGCGGTCGTCGGTGCTGGCGATGGTGATGATGGCCTTGAGCGCCGGCGGTTGACGGGCGGCGATCTGAAGGCCGTTGAACCCGCCCCACGAGATGCCCATCATGCCCACAGAGCCGTCGCACCACGGTTGGTCGGCGAGCCAGGCGATGACGTGTTCGCCGTCGATGAGTTCCTGTTCGAGATATTCGCCTTGCAGGACGCCTTCGGAGTCGCCGCTGCCGCGCAGGTCGACGCGGGCGCACGCGTAGCCGTGGCCGGCGAGATAGGGGTGGGTGATCGAGTCGCGTCGGGCGGTCCAATCGCGCTGGCGGTAGGGAATATATTCGAGGATGGCGGGTACGGGATGTTGCTCGGCGTCGACAGGCAGCCAAAGCCGCACCGCGAGGCGGATGCCGTCGGGCATGGGGATCTGAACGTACGTCATTTCGCGGATTTCACGCGGCAGGCGCTCGACGGTTTTCATGCGGCCACTCCCGTATGCGCGTTGGCTGGCCGACTTCACCGATTCCGAATGGAAGCATTCGAACGCTTTGCTCGTAACGTTCGAGCAATTGCGCTTCGTCGGGCGCAGACAGCGTGATTTCGGCCAGCAGGTAACTGTAGCTGTCCTGGCTGAGCAAGGTCGACAGCCGATCGCCCGGCCGAACCATCAACTCCACCACCGCACCAGGGAACAGGTGCTCCACGCGGAGGCAATCTTCCGCCGACGGGACGTGACAGACGACGCCGTCGTGAAAGGCGCGCAACGAGAACTTCGCCGCGCAAGCCGCGCGGCCGAGCTGCTGCGGCATCTCCGGCAGACGCCGCAATGCCAACTCAACCAGCACGTGAAAATTGGCGACGCCGTCTACCTGCTCGAACAAGATCGCGTGCGACTGCGAAACGCGGGGGTTGATTTCCAGCAGCCACAGCCGATCTGTCACGGCGTCCCAGAAAAACTCGACATTCACCGGCCAGTCCTCAAAGCCGATCTGCCGTAGTACTGCTTCGACAATGGCTTCGACGCGTCGCTGCACCGGCTCGGGCAGGCGCGAGGGATATTGCAGGCGGTGGAACACGCTCGTGCCGGGATAACAGATTGAGTCGACGATGCCGTGGCTGTGCAGACGGCCCGCGTGGAGGAAGCCTTCGAGCGTCGCCTGCCAACCCTGGACGCTTGCCTCGGCAATGCAATGTCGGCCGTCGACCGCGGCGATCTCCGGCGGCAGCTCGACCATCGCGAGAATGTGATTGAAAGGCTCGGCAAGGCGCGGCAGCTTGTCGCGGATCGATGCCACAGCGATATTGAAATCATGCTCGTCATTCACCCGGTAGCTGAGCTGTCCCAGAAACGACTTGACCGGCTTGATCCAATAAGGCGTGGCGAGTGTCAGCTTTTCAAACGCGCAGTTGTCAAACGGATTAACCGCTTCGAATCGGGGACAGGCGTCGGTGGCCTTGGATTGTTCGCATCGGGACCAGTACTTGTGCTCGCAGCGCAGGGTGGCTTCAAGCGACGGGCTCGCGCAGCCAAAGCGTCGCGCGAGGATTGGGGCCAGCAGCGTGCCGGGAAAGTCCCAGAAGCTCAGGATCGCGTCGATCGTGCCCGTGAAGCGATCCAGTCGGTCTGTGGCTTCGCGGATGAGCGATTCTACCGGTACCTTGGCGCCTTGCTGGAGCTGTTCGAAAGTTAGCAGCTGGTGAAAGTGACAATTCGAAGCGTACGGCAGACGTTGAAGGCAGCGGTGGTTCAACGGGTCCAGGCCGATCACAAAGACATTGTTCATTGCTCGCGGGTCCACGCCCCTCATTCGCGATGCGGGTGCTGGACCGACGAAGCCCGAGCCGCAGTGCGAGTGATTCTTAAAGACGTTACGTCGCGGACACCCGAACGTGCGGACATGTCGGCTAGGGGAGCGGGGGCTACTTTTGGTAGGGGAACCCCCGGCTAGCGGACGAGCCGCGTCGGCAGGTCGAGCGATTTCAAGTGATTGGTCAGATCATCGCGCGACCAAGGTTCGAAATCGCCGTCCCATGGCTCGATCAGCCGAAGCTGCTTGCGGCGATGCAACAGTCGGTAGCAGTCGGGCAGATCGAAGTGGTGCAGCGCGTCGGCAGGGAGTGCAGACAGCGGCCAGCGGAAAGCCGGGCGCTGAGTCAACTCGTGGTACGAGAGCAGGGCGTGTTTGAGCGTGACCTGCTTGACCAGCGGATGCAGGCAGCCGGCGAAGGTCGCAAGGATCGCGCCGATGCCTCGGCCGACCAGATGCACCCGCTTCGCACCGCGGTGGGCGAGCAGGTCGAGCGAGGCGAGTACGTCGTGTACGCGTAGGCCGAGGTAGCTTTGGTCGAGCATCTGGCCATGGGCGGCGTACATGTAGTCGCTGCCATAGGGAGCGAAGAAGTCGCCGTCGTTCGCGGTCATGGCCATCGACTGTCCGATGCCACGCACGTCGAGCGTGAGCAGCCGATCGGGCGGTGCGGGCACTTGCCCATTTGCAACATCCTGCAAGCTGGAAACGTGCGGCAGATAGAGCATTGCTTCCCGGTCGGCGGGCGGATGGGCGAGCATTGGCGGCCGAGTACCGTCCGGCTCGGTTGGCTCCCAGGTATGGAGCATCGCGCGGATGTCGGGCTCGGTTTCGATAGCGAAGTTCCATCGAACGCCGTACGGCTTGGCAGGGCTCGGCTGCTGAGGCTGCAGCGTGCGGTAATGCGGTATGCCTTTGCGTGACGAGAGGTCCAGCTGCCGGGGCAACAGCCTTTTGAGTGCGGCTTCACCGACCCGGCCGCGCTGCGCGGCAAGTGCTTTGCCGGCGTCGCGGATGAACGAATGCACGAGGCGGTTGTCGGGTAGACGGTGCACCTGGCCATTGGGGGTGGCGTGTAATGCTTCGACTGTTTCAAGCGGCCGATCGAGTTCGCGAGCGGGCGCATTGACTTTCGCGGTCTTATTGAAGAAGCGGTACATCGCTTTGCGTGCGTCGGACTGGTAGCCGTGCGTGCCTGGGCCGATGTGCAGTTGTACGCGATCGCCGGCGCGGAGGAGCTTGTAGAACCGGCGTACTTCGTTATACGTGCTTTCCAGCCCGCGGCGATCGAAGAAGTCCTGCTCTTGGCCGAGCAATAGCACGGGGCGGGGCGCGCGGGCGATGAGGAAGTCGCCCATGTCGAGGCCGAGGCTGAGGATTTGCGGCGGGACCTGTTCGGCGTCGGTGGGAAGTTCGTTTTCGAGGTTGTGGATGAAGCGGGTGATGAAGCAACTTGGCGCCGCCATGGTGAAGCGGTGATCGAGCGCGCTGATGTAGCTGGAGAGTGTGCCGCCGCCGGAGTTTCCAGTGATGCCGACGCGTGAGCGGTCGGCCTCGGGACGGGCGAGCAGGTAGTCCAGCGCGCGGATGCCGTCCCAGGCCCGCCACATGCCGAAGAACTCGCCGACGAGCGACATTTGCTTGCCTGACATATTGTGCTCATGGGTCGGCGCGGCCTGCGGCAACGCCGGCTGCTGGACGGGATATTGAAGGCGCTCGCCTTGCGAGAGTGGATCGTAGATGAGCACCATGTAGCCCATGTGAGCGAGCGTGCGAGAGTAGGCCTGGTAGTTGCCCGCCGCTTTGC
Organism: Phycisphaerales bacterium AB-hyl4; assembly: GCA_041821185.1. NCBI lineage: Bacteria > Pseudomonadati > Planctomycetota > Phycisphaerae > Phycisphaerales > Phycisphaeraceae > Natronomicrosphaera > Natronomicrosphaera hydrolytica. Next base: position 407,498 of record JBGUBD010000002.1, read on the forward strand.
CGGTTGCCGCATGTCCGCAAGGGCTCAGCACGACTGGGAAGGGGCCTGTGCCTTCAGGTCGATAGAGGTTAGCGGTGACGATCAGGCCCGGCCGAGCGTGGAACGTGAGCTTTTCGATCGTGTAGCCGTCGCGAGTGAGCACGTCGCGAACTTTGGCGTTCAAGGGCGTGCGTTTGGGGAGTCGGCCGAAGCATCTGCGAAGCTTGCGCAGTACGCCGTCGCGATATCTTTCAGCATCGGCACGTGTGCGCAGTGATGCAAGCGTCTCCTGTCGACGCTTTGCCAACTCGCGGACGCGAGCGACGTAGTGGTCCTGAACCATGGACGGAAGCGTATGTTCTGGCATCATCATGATGTCGATTCTACAGACTGTGGCTATTAGTGTGATACAGGGTGGCCGCGCTGTTCATCATGGCGAGTAGGACGATGGTATAACTTGGAGTGGAGGTAGGCGGGCTATTATTCGAACGTGATGGATACCGTCAGTCAGCTTACACTCGCTGGACAACTGCGTAACCTCGGCGTGCAGCCGGGGGGTGTGCTGCTTGTGCATACTGCGTATTCAAAGATCAAACCGGTCGAAGATGGGCCAAAGGGGTTAATTGCTGCGTTGCGCAAGTCCGTCGGGCCGACGGGGACGCTTGTCATGCCGAGTATGTCATTTGACGATGAACACCCCTTCGATATCACGGCCACACCTTGTCCGGAGATGGGGGTTGTGGCGGATATGTTCTGGCGGCAGCCGGGCGTGCTTCGCAGCGACAGTCCGCACGCGTTTGCCGCCGTCGGCCGACATGCTGATGTGATCACCGCCGACCATCCCATCGATCCGCCACATGGCATGAACAGCCCAGTGGGGCGTGCATACGAACGAGATGCGCAGGTCCTGCTGCTGGGCATCGACCACACTGCCAACACCACAATACATCTTGCAGAAGAACTGGCAGGTGTTCGCTATCGGCGTGATCAGCGGATCACGATTCTTCGCGATGGCGAACCTGAAATATTCGAGTATCGCGAAATTGATCATTGCTGTGAGAACTTCGCCTTCGTCGACCGCTGGCTCGATGAGCGGTCATTACAACGACGCGGTGTCGTGGGCCACGGCGAAGTACGGCTCGTGCGATCGCAAGACATCGTTGACGTCGTGACATATCACCTGCGCGACAACGAAACCACATTCCTTCACCCCAAAGGCGTCTGCGAAGAATGCGATGACGCATGGCGAAGCTTGTCGAACGATGCACCGCAGTAAGTCTCGAGCGGCAGGCACGGTGCGCGTCATACGATGCAGCGTACCGCCAAGCCAGGCACATGGGAGTGCGGTGAGCACCAAGGCGTGCATTGGCTCGCCCCACGGTGGATACACTTCAAGCGAATGGAACAGTTGGCGTTGGGGAGGGCATTGCGGACGGTATCGCGTATGGATGGAAGTGGTGGGCTCAGCTTGCCTGCGGCGTGGCCGAACCCGTGAGTTGATCGAAGAGCGATGCAACTACGGCGGCGCAGGCTGCGGGCGTGAACATCGTCAGCGCTCTTTCACGGGCACGTTTACCGAACGAGGCACGCTTCTGCGGGTCGCAGAGCGTCGTCAGCGCCTCGGTCAGCGCTTCGGTCGAGCCGGGTTCGACGAGCAGACCGGTGTCGGCCAGTGCCCAGCGGATGGGCGGTAGGTCGGAGGCGATGACGGCGCGGCCGAGCATCATGCCGGCGAGCAGTTTTGCGGGCAGTTGTGCCGTACCGTAGTCGACTGCGATTGAGGGCAGGGCCATGATGTCGGCTTCGGCGGTGAGGCGGTGCGCGGATTCGATCGACACTGTGCCGAGCCACTGCTCCCAGGGCTTGGCGTCGGCGGGGGCGTCGGCGGTAATCTTCAGGCACACGGGTTGCGCGTCTTGTATGGATGCGACGGCACGGCGGAGACTGTCGATGCCTTTGTGCTCGCGCACCGTGCCGACGAATGCAACGGTTGGGGCGTTGTTGACGTGTGGTGCGCCGGGGCCGGTGTCTTCGATAGCATGCGGTACGATGATGCCGCCGTAGCGTTGCTGGAGCATTGGGTTGGAGGTCGTGCCGGGCAGGGTGCGAGTCAGTCGCTCTGCCATCGCCAGTTTTGCGAGGCGACCAAGTCGTCGTGGAAGCTTACCTAGCCGTTTCCATTGAGGCTGAGCGTAGACGGCCCGGCGGACATCAAAGTCCGGGTCATCTATATCGATCATCAGCGGCAAGCGGTGCTGCCGGGCCACGCGTTTGGCGGGGAGGAGGCATTCTGGCATCGGCTTGCATGCGACGACAAGCCGGGCGCGCTTCGCCAGTGACGAGAGCGCCGCCTTGCTGCCGTCGGTGATGGTCGTTTGTTCGGTCCATCGCGGCGTGCCCGCCAGGGGTTGCCAGATTGCGCCGGTGGCTGAGGGGCCAGCCACGTGCCAGCCCCAGCCGATTTGATCGCAGATCAGGCAGAGCGAGCGCAATCGATTCATGTGATTGCTGCCGACGTCGGGTACGACGAACAACACACGGTGGTCATGATGCATTCGCGGCTTTCGATGTGTCGGCGTGCTGCAGATGATGCTCGATGGTCATCGTCAGCGTGGTGTCCAGATCATACTTGGGCGTCCAGCCGAGGCCGGCCATTTTTTCGATGGACGGTGGATGTCGGCCGGCGTCGTCGTACCCTTCGCCATAGAACGTTTCGCCGGAGATGTTGATGATTTCACATTCCGATCGCGTACCGGTGAGCTTTTCGTAGATACGGATCATGCGATCAGCCAGCTCGCGGATAGTCAGGTTGTTGCTGGGATTGCCGATGTTGAATGCCTGGTTGTTGGCGCGTTCGGGCTGTTCGAGGATGGCGGTGATGCCGCGTGCGGCGTCGTTGGCGTGGGTGAAGCTGCGAGTGGCCGTCCCGCTGTCGACCAGGTGGATCGGTCCGCCGGAGAGCAGTGCGGACATGAAGTGCATGAACACGCGGGGTCCGCCGAGGGTGCCTGCAGGCACGAGGTAATCCAGGCGGGGGCCGATGACATTGAACGGGCGGATGACGCTGAACGCCAGTTCGCCCGAGGTGCCGTAGGCGAAGAGGATGCGTTCGAGCATCTGCTTGGCGTTGGCGTAGATCCAGCGTTGCCGGTGGACGGGGCCGTAGGTGAAGTCGGTTTCATCTTCAATGAACGCGGTTTCGCCTTCGCGTGGCTTGCCGTAGATCTCGGCAGATGAGAACTGGATGATTCGGCGTTTGTGACGTCGGCAGGCGTCGACAACCAGCAGGTTGCCGTGCAGGTTCAAATCGACTACCTGAATCGGCTCGGTCACGTACAGGCTCGGGTTCGCGTACGCGACGAGGTTGACGACGCAATCGCTGGAAGCGACCGCTTCTTCGAGCAACTCAGGCGACTTTGTCACATCGCCGAGGTGAAACGTCATGCCTGTCGTATCAACGTTGGCCAACTTCTCATCGGTGACGTCGACACCAAGGACCTGGTGGTCAGTCTGATGTAACAGGTGCTCGACTAGATGCGAACCGATAAAACCGCCCGCTCCCAATACCGCGACTTTCATAATTCGATTCCTGAAAAAAGAACAAAAAGGGCCTTGCATCCATCGGAGTTCAGGCTTATCGGCCTTAACCGTGGGCATCGCCAGGCTTGCACGGGTTTTGCGCATAGCCTGCAGGCCCCTCGCTGTGCGGTCATGCTAAGCGTACTCCGCTGCAACCAGCTTGCAATTAAAAATACTGCTCCCTATCCATTTGATCGGTCGGATAAGCCGTACGTCCTGCATAAACGGGCGGCCATCAACCCTTCTCTACGTAGCAGAGCCCGCAGATGGTTTGGTGCGGCGTCAGCGAATATTTTGTAAAGCACCCTGAAAGCAGGTATTGCGACCCTGAGTCGCAAGGGTTGGCATTCGTCCGCGAAAGGCGATCAATTTTGCATGACGGCGAGAAAGATCTCGCGCGGCGCGGGTCGGCCGGTCCACAACTCGAACTGGGCGGCGCCCTGTCGGACGAACATTTCAATGCCCGAAACGGTGATGCAGCCGAGGGTCTCGGCCTGGGCGAGCAGTCGGGTCCGCGCGGGGTTATAGATCGTGTCAAAAACGACCGTGGTCGGGCCCCAGTCGGCGATCGCGTTGGCGTCGCCGAGTGGCGAAGCGTCCACCTTCGGGTGCATGCCGATAGGTGTGCAGTTGATGTAGACGTCGCAGCCGCCGGCGGGCAGGTGGTCGATCGGCTCGATAGTGATGTCGCCTTGCAGATCGTCCGCCATCGCTTGAGCGCGCTCGAGCGTGCGGTTGTAAACGACGACGCTCGCGCCGTGGCCCGCAAAGCCGGCGGCGATGGCTCGCGCTGCGCCGCCGGCGCCGATGAGGCCCACGCGTCGGTCGGCGAGCTGATCTCGCTGGATGTTCAAGCCATCGCATACCGCGTCAAGGGCTGCGGCGTAGTCGGTGTTGGACGCGTAAAGCGAGCCGTCGTCGCGGACGGTCAGCGTGTTGGCAGCGCCGATCATTTCGGCAAGCGGCTCGATCTCGCCATCGCGTTCGCGGACGAAGCGCAGCAGGTTTTCTTTGTGCGGGATGGTGACGGATGCGCCGCGGAAGTGCAGCGGCTTGTGATCGAGCCAGGCGGAGACGGTGGCTTTGAAGTGTTCGTACTCGGGAGGGATGGGCATGGGCAGGTAGACGCCGTTGTAGCCGGTGGCGTCGAAGCCTGCGTTGTGCAGAGCGGGGCTTTTGGAGTGGCCGACGGGCCAACCGATGACGCCGAAGACTTCGGTGTCGGGGGTGAGGTGGTCCCAGCGAAAAAGTTGCTTGAGCTGGTCGAGCGTGGGTTGGCCGGGGGCGGTGGCGCTGTCTTCGTCGAGTGCGGCGAAGGTGAGGAGGCCGGCGAACTTTTTTGCGAGGATGCGCGACGCTTGGCCGAACTCGCCCATGCATAGGGCGATGGTGGGCTTGTACTGCTGGGCGATTACTTCGAACGCTTCGAGGTTGTCGCGCAGCGAGCGGGCTTGCCAGGCGAGCTTGACGACACGGCAGGCGGGCTCTCGCACCATCGCTTCGAGCGTTTGCAGGAGGTTGCGTGGCCGTTGGTCAAAGTCGTGGCTGGAGAGGATCAGGCCAGGCCCGTTGGCGCTGGCGACGATCGGGCCCAGCGTGTCGCGGAGGTTTGGCTCGCGCTGCCAGGCGAGCAGTTCGATGTCGAGGTAGGCAGGCGGGTGGGTCGCGGTGGCGAGGCGGTGTAGCAGGCGATGACGGTCGGCTTCGTCGCCGGCGTATTCACCGCCTTCCCATGTCGGGCGGCAGGTGATGATGCAAGGCAGGGCGGATCGCTCGACGAGCGAGAGCACAGCGGCTTCGCCCTCGTCGGCAGCGGCGAGTCGATCGATGCGGTACTCGACCAGGTCGGCCCCGAACTCGGCCGCCCGCGCCGCGTCGGCCAAGGCCGCGTCGGGCTGGTCTACGAAGATGGATACGGTCAGGTGCGTCATGGGGCAGGGTTTCTGGTTTCTGGTTTCTCGTTTCTGGTTGAATTGATGCTGGCCCGCTGACATGGGTCGGCCAATCTCTGCCAACGCGAAACTCGAAACTTCAAACTCAAAACTGTATCGTTCTGCCATGACCGACGCCAGCCAGCAATCTTCCAGGCAACCGCGGCAGCGCCCATTGTGGCGAAACCTCAGCTTTACTTTGATGTGGACCAGCACGGCGGCGAGCGGGTTCGGCGATCGCATGATCATGCTCGCGGCGCTGGCGCTGCTCGGCGGACTGGTCGCGGGTACGCTGGAATCGACGGCGATCCAGGCGTCGACGCAGTTCTGGTTCTTCCTGCCTTACGTACTCATCAGCGCACTCGGTGGCTGGCTGGCGGACCACTTACCGCGCAAGTGGCTGCTGTTGAGCTGCGACGAAGCGCGGGCGATTATCCTCTTCGCCTGCTACTTCCTGCTGGCGGAAGCGAGCGGGACGGCTGACATCGACCGCGACCTGGTCTGGTTCAGCGTCGCAGGCTATGACGTGCCAACCTTCTGGAAGGTCTATCTCGCGCTGTTTCTGATCGGCTGCTTCGCCGCGACGTTCAACCCGACGCGCAACGCGATCATCCCGCAGATCATCCCCACGCCACAGTTGCAGGCCGCCAACGCGGTCATCCTCGTGATCACGGTCATCGCGTCGCTGGTGGGCATGGTCGTGGGCGAGCGGATCATCTCACAGGAAGCGGCCGACTCAGTGCGGTTCGGGCTGCTGCTCGGCGGGCTGTTCTACCTGGTGTCGGGCACGTTCTTCGCCTTCCTCAAGCCCGTCGAGCCCGAGAAGGCAATCGTCGGCTCACGACGTACGATCCGCCAGGCGGTGCGCTACGCGCTGGCGCATCGGCGGGTGATGATTGTCATCGGCCTTAACGTGCTGATCTGGGCGTCGGCGGCGGCGGTCTCCAGCGGGCTGATGGGCATCGGCAAGACGCACCACGATCTGCATGGCGACGCGTTGTTGTCCATGTTCGCCCGAGCGAGCGTCTTCCTCGGTGCGGGTATGCTGGTGGGGTCGGTGGTGATTATCGCCATCCGCACGCGACGCGAGTCGACGCTGTTCACAATGCTCGCGGTTATCGGCGCGGGCGTGGGCGTGTTTGTAATGTCGATCGTGCCGCTGCTGTGGGTGACGTATGCGGCGGCGTTTTTCGTGGGGCTGTGCGGCAACGTGGCGATCATCGCCCTGGTGACGATTCTGCAGTCGATCACCCCCAACTACATCCGCGGCCGAACGATGGGGCTGAACTCGATGGTCAACACCATCTTCAGCGTCACGACGTATTTTCTTATCTGGCAGTTGCCCGATGCGGACGAAAACATCGTTCGCGTGATGTTCGTGCTCGGCCCGGCGCTGATCGGCGTCGGGCTGCTGGGCATGGCCCGCTATCTGACGGTCGGGCCGATGCCGGCGAGGCTTGCCAATGCGATTTGGCATGCGAACCGGGCGTATGCACTGGTGTGGCATCGGCTGTCGTTTCAGGGCCGGGGCAACGTGCCCACCGAGGGGCCGGTGATCCTTGCGTCGAACCACACGACGGGCATCGACCCGGTCCTCATCCAGGCCGGCTGCTCGCGCGTCGTGCGGTGGGTGATGCTCGCTTCGTTCCGCAGTCGGCTGATCGAACCGCTGTGGCGGGCGATCAATCCGATCACGCTCGATCGCGGCAACGCGGGCGTCGGTCAGGTGCGGAAGATCGTTGAAGCGCTGGAGCAGGGCGATCTCGTCGGCCTGTTCCCCGAAGGCGGGCTGCAACGCGAGAAGCGCGAGCTGCAGCCGTTCCAGGCGGGGGTCGCCCGCATCGCCCAGCGAAGCGGTGCGTGGGTCGTGCCGGTCTGGATCGAGGGCACGCCGAGGCGCCGGTGGATGGTGTGGCATTTTGTTCAACCCAGCCGATCGCGGGTGGTGTACGGGAAGCCTTACAAGGTCGATCCGGAGGCGGACACGCAGCAGGTGCTCGACGAGCTGCGCGAGCGGATGGTGGCACTGAGCGGTGACGGCGAGGGTGGTGAGAAGTCCTAACGGACCCGATGGCTCCGTAGGGCCGGGGGCGCAGCCTTGCGGTGGGGGGCGTCGTCCGCGTACGATATGCACTTGGTTTGAAACTCCGTGTTTGGACCCTCGTGGCCGAGTCGGGCGGTGCGGGGCTTTATAAAAACACTCACCCGACGACAGTTTGCCTGATTCGCCGTGCCCGTCGGCTTGCCCGATGCGGTGTGCGGTGTTGATACACACGGAGCCCCCATGTCAGGATCCATTACCCCGTTGCCGGTCATGCTTGAAGAGGAAGCGGACCGCAAGGTATACGAGCACCTCGAGCCGCCGAAGACCATCGTCGTCCGCTACGGCTATCAACGCCTCGTCGCGGAGCTGGCTTACGACGGCCAGGACAAGCCCGGCTGCGGGTCGAAGATGGTCATCCGCACCCGCCGCGGCGTCGAGATCGGCGAGATGCTCACCAGCACCTGCCCCAACGCAGGCTGCTCGAAGAGCGTCACGCGCAAAGAGATGCTCGACTACATCCAGAACTCCGGCGGCAAGGACTACCCGTTCACCACCGAGGGTAAGGTGCTTCGCGTCGCCACTGTCGAAGACCTCAACGAGCAGGGTCGACTCGACGCGGGCAAGCCTGAGATCATCAAGACCGCCAAGCGCCTCATCAAAGAGAACGAACTGGCGGAAGAAATGCGCCTCGTCGACGTCGAGCTGCTGCTCGGCGGCGAGCGGATGCTGTTTTTCTACACGGCTGAGAATCGCGTCGACTTCCGCGAGCTGGTCAAACAGCTTGCGGCCGAGTATCAGACGCGCATCGAGATGTTTCAGCTCAACGCCCGCGAGGAAGCGCGCATCGCCGCCGACTACGAGAAGTGTGGCCAGCACTGCTGCTGCAAGCAGTTTCTTAAGGTCCTCAAGCCCGTGTCGATGCGGTCGGCCAAGGTGCAAAAGGCCACGCTCGACCCGATGAAAATCTCCGGCCGATGCGGTCGACTGATGTGCTGTCTCCGCTACGAAGACCAGACCTACTCCGACCTCAAGAAACGGCTGCCACATCGCAAGACGGTGGTGGAAACCGAAGACGGCATCGGCATCGTACTAGACACGCAGATCCTCACGCAGTTGGCGCTGGTGAAGGTGGGGCTCGATAAACCCGCGGCGTACCCGGTGGAGAACATCCGCATCCTGGAGAAGGACGAAGTCAAGGCCTGGCAGGATGAACAGCAGCAGCAGGCCGAGGCGCACGCGGCACGTGTTGCCTCACGGTCAGGTGGTGGCGATCGTCGGCCGCCCGCGCCGCGTCGCGAGCGTCCGGCACCGCAGGCGGGTAACGGCAACGGCAACGGCGACGGCCACGCCGACGACAAGGCGGACACATCGAGCACGTCGCGGGGTTACAGCAATGCCCGCACAGGTGGCAAGGCGAAGTCGGGCCCGCCCGCCGCCGAGCCGCGTCGCCCGCAGCCAGGCAAGCCGGTGACCGAAGACGAAGTCGAGTCGCGCGAAGACGTCGAGTCGCGTGAGGACGACACGTCGGCCAATGACACGTCGGTCAACGACGTGAAGTCGGCCGACGGTGGGGAGGGTGCTGCCGATGGCACGGCCGACGACAACGCAACGCAGGGCGAAGCCGGCGGCGCGGAAGGCGATAAGCAGTCCGGCGGACGTCGGCGTCGTCGGCGTCGGCGACGTCGCGGCGGTCGCGGCCGACGTGGCGGGTCGTCGGGTGGCGATGGCGGCAGTTGATGCGACCCACCGCATCGCGTGTTTAGCCCCGCCGCCCACGGCGGGGCATCCCCGCAAGTAACCCCGGATCATCCCCGGCTGCGCCCCCGCGTCGGCGCGGGGGCTAAACCTCGTGGTGGGGTGATGACGCAATGGTTTCAACGTTGCTTTGCACGTTGCGACTGCTGCGGAGCAGTTCGCGAAGGCTTAGCGTGTCGGCTTCACGAGAGGGGCGGTAGCAGGCGAAGATCAACCCGCCGACGATGCACCACGCAGCCCAGCAGCCGAACCCGCCGAGGCCGATGAGCACAGCGGCCTCGGCGGGCACGTCGGCCATCGCGTGCAGCATGTTCTCCAGCAGCGCTTCGCGGACGCCCAGGCCCGAGATCGAGATCGGCAGGGCGGAGGCGACGTCGATCAACGGCATGACGGAAAACACGTCGATGAACGAAGCCGGTGCGTTGAACGCCCGTCCGGCGGCGTAGAACACCGCGAAGTAGCCGTGCAACGTGACGAACGACAGCGCGATACCCGCAAGCGACCACCGCCATTGGGTGAGGAAGAGCGTGAACGCAGCGAGCAGGGCGTTGAGCTTGTCGCGTGCCGGGACGAACTCGGGCAGGCCGCGGTCGAGCCGACGCTTGCTGACGATGAGCATGGCGAACAGGCCGAGCACTGCGAAGCTGAGCCCGACGAGCACGCTGGCCGTGCCGCCGATGCCCACCGGCGACTGCGCCAGCCACTCGTAGCGGAATGCGACGATCGCCGCGGTCGTGGCGAGCATTGCGACCATGCCTGCCATGTGGTCCATCATCACCGATAGCGCAGCGGCGGTCTTCTGCTTTGGTCTTTCACGGCAGATGTAGACCATCCGCACGGCCTCGCCGCCGATCAGCCCAGGCAGGAACAGCGTGAAGAACATGCCGATGAGGTAGATGCCCGTCGATCGTCGGAAGCTGATGCGAATGCCCTGAATGCGCAGGAAGATCTGCCACCGACACGCCGCGGCCGAGATCCACACCGCTCCCAGCCCGACGCCCACGAGCAACCAGCCGAGATTCGCTTGCGTAAGCGTGCGGGTGATGCCTTCGCGTACCGCTGGGTCGCTGAAAAGCCATGTCAGCAGGGCGACCGTGAGCCCGACCTGTATGAACGTGCCCAGCCATGCCTTGACGGATCGCCGTCCGCCGACGGCGGCGTCGACGTGGGAGGGCGGCGAGTTGGTCAGCGAGTCGGTCATAGGTCAAATCGACGTTTGCCTGTTAGCCGCGAAGCATCGCGGAGTGCGGGCGTGGATGGAAGTTCACGAAACCTGACCGCGACGATCCACTGCCCCCCCTATGCAAAGTGGGGCGAAAGCGCCCATAATAGAGGATCGTCGCAGCTGTGAAGCGACCTGTCGATTCAGTGCCCGCACGCCGTTGCGGGTTGTGGAGATATTCAAGTGACGCATAACGACCCGACCCACGCCGGCGTGGCGCTGGATCAGCCCAATCCCCTCGCCGACGTTCCGCCCGCGGGCTCTGCCCCGGTATCGCAGCGCCCAATGATCCGCCGTATCGCCAAGCGCTACCCCGGCCATTACCTGCCCGGCTATGCCAAAGGCAAGTTGCGCACCGACCCGGCGTACGCGGCGGTGTGGCATTACCTCAAAGGCTCAAACCTACCCGTGCTCGACCTCGGCTGCGGCATCGGCCTCTTCGAACAATACATCCGCGAGCTCGGCTACACCGGCCTGGTCGTCGGCGTCGACCCCGATGAAAGCAAAATCACCGCTGCCCGCCATGCCACTCGCGACCTGCCCGACCTGACCTTCAACGTCGGCAGCGCCACCGACGCCATCGACTTTCAAGGCCACGTCGTCATCCTTGACGTGTTGCACTACCTCCGCCCGGAAGATCAGCAAGCCCTGTTGCACCGCCTCGCTGAGCAGGTCGCCCCCGGCGGCTACTGCCTCATCCGGGCCACGCCACGCGACAGCAGTTGGCGATACACGTTCAGCCGACTCGAGGAATGTTTCGTTCGGCTGATCGGCTGGATGCAGCGGCCGGCGGTCGCGTTCCCGACATGTGATGAAATCACCGCCCCCTTCCAGCAACGCGGCTATCGCGTGCACGTCACACCAGCGTGGGGCAAGACGCCGTTCAACAGTTACCTGTTCGTCTTTCAACGCGCCGCCGAAGGTGATCAATCGGGATGATCAGCTTCATGGCAAGGCAATCATTGCGCTACGGATTCTCCCCAACTGGCTGCGAATTACGTTGATCTGCCGAGCGGTGGGGATATAGTCGAAATCAGTCACATTGATCTTGCACCTTTATTCTGAAGGGGGCGTGCGATGCAGCGAACAGCGTGGTTGTTGATGGCGACGGCCAGCCTGACCTTAGGGTGCGAAGGGTTGCAATCGCCTGCGGGATTGGACCATGTACACGAGGTGGCGGCGGTGACGCCCGAGCAGGTCGCGTGGTCGCCGGCGCCGGAGGTCGTGCCGGAAGGGGCGGAATTGGCCGTGCTCGAAGGTGACCCCGCCGAGGCCGAGCCGTTCGTGGTTCGGATGCGCATGCCCGACGGCTATAACTTCCCGGCTCACTCGCACCCGCACGCCGAGCGCGTCACGGTCATCGAAGGCACGATGCACCTGGCGATGGGCCACCGCCTCGATCGCGATGCAGCGGAGGCCTACCCGACCGGCAGTTACGTCGCCATCCCCACCGACGAACCGCACCAGGTCTGGGCCGAAGAGCAACTGGTGATTCAGGTTACCGGCGTTGGTCCGCTGGAGGTGGACTACGTCGACCCCGCCGACGATCCGCGCACCGGGCAGACGGCTGCGGTGGGTGGCGGCTGCCCCCTATGCCAACTCGCCGCCGCCTCCGAGCCCTCGCGATAAGCCTGGCCCGCGTGACACCGTCGGCCAAGCAGCACGTATCGCATGTGTTCAAAGGTAAGGCGACGCCAGCCGGGCAATGCCGTCGCGGATCTTCCAGATGACCCGACGGCTGGCCAACTGCTCGGCGGTCACACGCTCCGCGTTGCGCAGTTTCTCGTCGATGATCGTGTTCAACTGAGCGGCTAGGCCCGTATCGTAGTACTCGACGTTGAACTCGAAGTTCAGCCGAAGGCTACGTGCGTCCCAGTTGGCCGAGCCCAGCAACGTCCAGCGGTCGTCGACGAGCATCAGCTTGCTGTGATCGAATGGCGGGGGGGTGAGCCACAACTCGCAGGCGTTGGCGACGATGCGCGGCCAGATCGCCATCGACGCCCACTGCACCAGCCGAAGGTTGCTCGTTCGCGGAAGGATGACCTGCACCTGTACGCCCCGTCGCGCCGCCAGCGCCAGCGAAGTCATCACCGCGTCGTCCGGCAGAAAGTAAGGCGACACCACCACCACCCGCTTGCGCGCCGCGGCGAGCGCGCCCATCAGCGTCATGCGAAGGTTGTCAAAGTCTTCATCCGGGCCATCGGCGATGCCCCGCGCCAGGCCCGAGCCGACCGGTGTGATTGTCGTCGTCCAGGCGGGGCCGTCGAGCACTTCGCCGGTGGCGAACGCCCAGTCCTCGGCGAAGGTTTCTTCCAAGTGAGCGACCACCGGCCCGCGCAGGCGAAAGTGCAGGTCGTGGATGGGCGAGCGCGGGTTGGTCGCGAGCATGTTGCCGACGCGGATGTTCATGCCCCCGGTGAAGCCAATCTCGCCGTCGATGACGAGCAGCTTGCGGTGGTTGCGCAGGTTGGCGTAGGCGAACTTCCACGGGATCAACGATGGCATAAAGCGCGCGGTGGTGATGCCTGCCCGCCGCAGCGACCGCAGCACGGGCGGCCAGGTGTAGCGCGACCCCACGTCGTCGATAAGCACGCGCACTTCGACGCCGCGCTTGACTGCGTCGGCCAGCGCGGTGCGAAACATCTTGCCCGCGTCATCGTTATCGAAGATGTAGCTGCTGAGCGCCACGCTTCGCTGAGCGGTGGTGATCGCATCGATCATCGCAGGGTAGGCCATGTCGCCGGTGGACAGCGGGTCGATGGCGTTGCCCTGGAGCAGGGGCCTGTCGGTGATGTTGCCGATGAGGTTGGCCAGCGGTCGCAGGTTGACCGGCTCTTCGCCGAACGCGACGTCGCGCTGAGCGTCGGTTGCGGTGGCTTCGTCGGTGGCGACGTGCACCTCCGGCTGCGCCTCGCGAAGCGTACGCGCACGTCGACGGATGCGGTTGACGCCGAAGAACCAGTAAAGCGACGCACCGAGAAGTGGCGAAAGCCAGATCAGCCCGGCCCAGCCGATGGCGGCGCGCTCGTCTTCCTTATGCAGCACCACGTGGATCGACGCGAGGATCGCGATCGGAAGGTGGAGGCTGGCAATGAGCTGCGACGCGTAGAAAAGCAGTTCCTGAATCATGTGCGTTGGACGTGAACATAACACAAACCACGGACGAGCATCGGCAAGCGATGGCAGAACAAGCCCTGCCCCGGCTGCTGATACGATAACGCGGCCTCGCCTCCCCCATTTAGCCGCGGGCCTTGGCCCGCGCTTTGGGTTCGTGACGCCGAAGAGCGCGGTGCAAGCACCACGGCTAAATATTGCAACTGAGAAACTTGTCGCGGTATTAATCGGCTGTGTGCTGGGCGCTGAGTGTTTGCGTCTGGCAGGGCGGTTCGTCGGCGTGTTTGAGCATGGTGATCTCGTTGCCGGCGTCGTTGAAGTGGACTTCGTCCATGAACGAGTGGATCAGTTGCAAACCGCGGCCGTCGATGCGTTCGAGGGTGGTGGGGTCGTGGAAATCGGGCAATTGTCGCCAGTCGAAGCCCTGGCCGTCGTCGCGGATGACGAATGTGCCCAGGTCGCGGGTGAAGTGGATGTTGACGTTGACGTGGCGGTCCGCGTAGGGGGCGGTTTTGCGTTGGTGGTTGAGGTGGGCTTCGTATTCGTCGTGGCTCATCTCGCGCAAGTGTGGGCCGGCTTCGAGGTTGCCGTGGCGGATAGCGTTGGTGATCGCCTCGTCGAGCGCGACGCCGACGCGCATCATGGTTGACTCGTCGTAGAGGTGCATCTGCAACAGGTCTTCGCCGAGGTAGTGGATGAGCGGTTGAATGCGGGCGGTGTCGTTGTCCAGTTGGAAGTGATAAGTCGTATCGCGGAGCACTTCGAGCACGGGCTGATACTTGCGTCGCGGCCGAACGAGTTTGAGCACTCGGCGGACGGTGGTGGCGAGGTCGCGGGCGAGGTGTTTCTTGGGCACGTAGCCGGTCGCGCCGCATCGCAGCGCTTCGGAGGCGACCTCTTCGCTGCCGTGTGCGGTCATGAGAATGACGGGCACGCCGGGGTATTTTTCGCGGACGGTCGCGACGAGTTGGAGCCCGTCGAGGACGGGCATCTGCAGGTCGGTGAGCACGAGGGTCGGCAGTTCGTCTGCGATGGCGTCGAGCGCGGCTTGTCCGTCGGCGGCGTAGCGCATGTTCAACCCGGTCCAGTGTTCGAGCAGGCCGCCTGCCCGTCGCGCGTCGACCGCCGCGTCGTCCACGATGAGGATGCTTGTCGACTCTTCCATCGCAGGTTGCCTTTCATACGGATTGCCCATCAAGCTCGAGTGCTTTGTATTAGGGCTGACGCCCACGGCGTCACGCCGTGGGCGTCGAGCGCATCCGAGATTCATATCCGATCCGTATCATCCGTTCTTTTCGCTGGTGGTGTTCATCGCGACGCGCTCGACCGTTTCGTACAGCAGGCCGGCACGGATGGGCTTGGCGAGGTAGTCGTCCATGCCGGCGGCGAGGCAGCGTTCGCGGTCGCCTTTCATGGCATGAGCCGTCATCGCCACAATCGGTACGTGGCCGCCGTCGGCTTGTTCGCGATCGCGAATGTGGCGGGTTGCCTCGAAGCCGTCCATGCCCGGCATCTGTACGTCCATGAGCACGAGGTCGAACGCCTCTTGCGACAGCTTGGCGAGGGCTTCGTGCCCGTTGTTGGCCACCGTCGCGCGATGGCCGCGATGCTCAAGTAAGCGAACGATCACCGTCTGGTTCACCTGCCCGTCCTCGGCCAGCAGCACGTGCAGCGGCCGGGTGGGTTTGCTTGAGGAGGCGGCCTGTGCGTCGTCGCCGTCGGCCGGTTGAACGTGCAACGCTTCGGTGATTGCCTTGAGCAGGTCGGACGGCTTCACCGGCTTGATCAGATACCGCCGTACGCCCAAGTCGCGCGACCGCGAGACAGGCCCGCTCTCGCCGCTTGATGACAGCATGATCACCGCTGTGTCGCGCAACGCCTGTGATGCTCTGATTCGTCGCACGAGTTCCAGGCCGTCCATGTTCGGCATCTGATGATCGACCAGCGCCAGCGGCACGGCTTCGCCCATGGCGGCGCGGCGTTCGAGTTCGTTGATCGCTTCGACGCCGTCGTGGGCGGTGGTGGGTCGCATCTCCCAGCCGCGGAGCATTTCGTCGAGGATTTGTCGATTCGTGCGGTGATCGTCGACGATGATGGCGGACACGCCGTGCAGTGAGGGCGGTTCGATGCGCTTGCGTTGCGGCGCGTCGGGGTCGAGCTCGAAGGTGGCGGTGAAGTGAAACGTACTGCCTCGGCCGAGCTCGCTGTCGAGCCAGGTCCGTCCGCCCATGAGTTCGACGAGCTGACGCGAGATCGCCAGGCCGAGCCCCGTGCCTTCGAAGCGTCGCGACGGCGAGCTGTCCGCCTGCTCGAAGGCTTCGAAGATCAACTCGCGCTGTCCGCTGGCAATGCCGGGGCCGGTGTCGCTGACCGCGAAGTGCAGCGTGATCGATTTGTCAGGTTCAAGATGATCGACAGACACATCGACGACGACTTCGCCTTCTTCGGTGAATTTGATCGCGTTGCCGACGAGGTTGACGATGACCTGTCGTAGCCGGTTGACATCGCCGACGACGACGTCGGGCACGTCGGGTGGGATGTGGTAGGCGAGTTCAAGGTTTTTTTGTGAGGCCTGCGTCATGAGGGCCTGCAGCGTGTCGCCGAGCATTTCGTTCAGGTCGAAGCCGGCGCGTTGCAGTTCGAGCTTGCCCGCTTCGACCTTGGAAAAGTCGAGGATGTCATTGAGCAGTCGCAGCAGCGACTCGGCTGAGCGGTCGACGAGGCGGAGGTATTCGCGCTGCTGCTCGGTGAGGTCGGTCGCCAGCAGCAGCTGGGTCATGCCGATGATGCCGTTCATGGGTGTGCGGATTTCGTGGCTCATGTTGGCGAGGAATTCGCTTTTGACGCGGCTGGCCTGCTCGGCCTGCGCCTTGGCGCGGACGAGGTCGTGTTGTGAGCGTTGGAGCTCTTGCGTGCGTTCGTGTACCTGGCGTTCGACGAACTGCGTGCGCGTGGTTTGCGAACGGACGAAGGTCGCCAGCAGTGCGGTGAACAGCAGGCCGGCGACGAGCGTGACCGTCGGCGTCCACGTGCGACGCTGCTGAAGATAGATCGGCAGCGGCGCGACATGCACCGTCCACCGTCGGCCGGCCAGGTCGAACGTCTGCTCGACAAGCATGGACTCGGGCGGCTCGGGCCCCGGCGCGTCGGGGTTGCTCAGCAGCCGCGACGGGGCCATGTGCAGCAGCACGGGTTTGTCGTGCGTTACGTCATAGACGTTCAGATTCAGCCCGCGGTCGGGGATGTGCTGTAACGCTTCGTTCACCAGGTCGCGTACGCGGAAGGCGACGATGACGAAGCCCTTAAGCTGTTCGCGGCGCTGCTCAACGGTGTCGATGGCTTCGATGATACCGTCTTTGAAAAAGACGGGGCTGATCAGCAGCAATGCGTTCGTTTCTTCAAAGGGCATGGACTCCGGCACATCGGAGAGTCGGCCGGTGAGCGTTGGTTCGCCGGTGTCGCGGGCGCGGATCATGGCCTGGCAGACCATGGGATGCGACCACCAGTCGTAGCCGTGCTGCCAGCCGTGCCCGGTGGTGGGCGCCAAATAGAGGAGGGGGAAGTGGGCGGGTCGTTCGTCGGCGCGAACGAGAGTTTGTTGTTCGCGGTCAAATTGGAGTATTTCGTAGGATTGGCCGAGTTCGGCACGGCCGTAGGCTTCGTGGGCGGAACGTGTGGTGGGGTGCAACGATCGCGGGAGGCTTGGGTCGGCGTTGATCGCGTCGTCGGCGTCGTCTGCGATGACGCGCGGCGCCCACTGCAACGAGAGCACGGTGGGCTTGTGCATCAGCAGCGGGTGGCAGAACGCGGGCCATTCATGCCACTCCACCAGCCCTGAGCCGGCAAAGAACGCTTCGAGAGCCGAGCCCGCGCCGCCGACTTCGGCGAAGACGCGTTCGATGACCTGACTGCGCGTTTTGGCGTGTGAATGCAGACCTTCGACGACCAGATCGCGATCGCGACTGACGAGCGTCTGCCACGCCGCCAGCGTCATGACCACGCCGAACAAGGCCACGACCAGCGCCGGCCACCAGCGGCGCACAAACCCTTTGGCCGACTGCTGCGGCGTCGATGGCTCGGGCGAAGAGGTGGCGGAACTGGACATGCTGCTGGCCTGCGTTGCGCAACGACTACGCTCGCTCGGCTCGACATTCCGCGGCCGCGCCTGGTCCGCGGCGAAACGGCGAGCGTAGCAGCTATATCTTACGCTCTGCGCATGGCCGGAGTTTTCCGCGACGCCGGGTCGAGCTGCTCATACAACGCGGCATGCCGGGCTTTCATCTGCTCGACCTGTTGCATGTCTTCCACCAGCCAGCCGGCGATGGTTTCGTCCATGCCGGCGAGCGGGTCGGGGATGACGAAAACCGATCGGCATGCCGAACATCTCGCTCGTCGGCCCACCTTGTCGTCGGGAACTTGAAGTGGCTTGTCGCAATCTGGACATCGCATCAACATGACTGTCTCCCGGGCTGGAAGGGCTAAAAAAGACGTGTACCCCATCTCCCATTACTTTCATCATAAGATACAACGCGCCGGCCACCAATCGAATTCCAGCAGCGAATCAATTTTTACAGTGGCGTGCCGGCGGGCGGGAGGCGCGAATCATGCGAGCGACATTCGACCGAGAAATCGCGCTGACGCAGGCCGGCGGGAGCGAGTCATTGCTGGCCGAGCTTGCCGGGGTGTTTCGACGGGAATGCCCTGCATTGCTGGCGCAGCTGCGCGATGCGATTGAAAACGGCGATGCGGCGAGCGTTCGCCGAATCGCCCACACGCTCAAAGGCTCGGCCGGCGTGTTCGGCGCTGAGCCGGTCGTCGAGGCGGCGCTGCGGCTGGAGCAGATGGGCAAAGCTGAGCAACTCGGCGATGCGCCCGAGGCGCTCGCTAGGCTTCAGGTTGAGGCCGACCGACTCATGGAGGCGCTTGCGGCCGAGGCCGAGTGACGTTTGCCCGGCTACACTGGACGCCATGCATACGAAGATGGACAACTCACCCACGCCCGGCCCGGCGAGGCATAAGCCGGTGATCGGGCTGCTCGGCGCGCCGGGGTCGGGCAAGAGCTTCGTGGCGAAGGTGTTTCAAGAGCATGGCGCGGGCGTGATTGATGCAGACCGGTTAGCGCGGGAAGCGCTCGATGAGCCGACCGTCCGCGAAACGCTGCGGCAGTGGTGGGGCGACGCGGTGATTGACGAGCATGGTCGAGTCGACCGCCGAGCGGTGGGCGAGCGGGTGTTTGATGACCCTGCGGCGCTGCGTCGGCTGGAGGCGGTGGTGCACCCGCGCGTGCACGCCGGGCGGGCGGCGATGCGGGCGAAGTACGAGGCGGACCCGGGAGTGCGGGCGATCGTGGAGGACTGCCCGCTGCTGCTGGAGCAGGGGTTGGACGGGGATTGTGATGTGCTGGTGTTTGTGGACGCCCCGCAGGCGGTTCGTGAGGCGCGGGTGCGGGAGCGCCGGGGCTGGTCGTCGGCGGAGCTGGCGCGGCGGGAGAAAAATCAGGCGTCGCTTGACATCAAGCGAGAACGAGCCGATCATATTGTGAACAATGGCGCGGAGCGTTTGCTTGCTTACGAGCAGGCTCGCCGCGTGCTCTCTCAGATACTCCAACCCTCAGAACCAGCCTGATGGAACGCCAGCTTCGCTCTGGAGCGAGCTGTAAGTCGAAAGTGTATTTCGACACCCGTCGCCGTTCGCTGTGGTTGACCTGCGATTGATTTCGGTTTGTGCCGACGATCGCGGTTAATGGACGGCGGCGACCAACTTCCAAACGAAATGGCCTGTTGATCCGATTGATCAAAAGATTCGGTTTTTAACCAACCCGCCGTGGCCGGTATCTAAGCCGTGCCACACCCGACCCCAAAGGAGCTTCGATAAGCATGGCTACGACCCCCCGCACTCGCCGCAAATCCTCCAGCAGCACTGAGGAGACGGAGAAGAAAACCACCAAGACCAAAGCCAAGGCCGAGGCCGCGACCGCTGTGGACGACGGCGACGCGGAAACCGAAACCGACGCGAAGACCGACGCGAAGTCTGAGGCAAAGGCTGACGCGACGTCTGACGAGCAGTCCGACGAGAAGGCGGAGGCTAAGTCGCCGCCCAAGCCCAAGTCGCCGCAGACCGACGCGCAGCTCGACGCCGAGACGCAGGAGCGTTACGAGCTGGCTAAGAAAAGCGACCTTTCCATTCGCGACCTTCAGAAGCTCACGGTTGAAGAGTTGCACGAGATGGCCAAGGCCGAGGGCGTTACCAACTACTCGGGCCTGAAGAAGCATGACCTGATTTTCCAGATCCTGCAGAAGCATGTGACCAAGCAGGGTTTGATGTACGGCGAAGGTGTGCTCGAAATTCTGCCGGACGGCTTCGGCTTTCTGCGCAGCCCCGAGTTCAGCTACCTCGCCTGCCCGGACGACATTTACGTTTCGCCGTCGCAGATCCGCCGTTTCGGGTTGAAGGTCGGCCACATTGTGCAGGGCACGATCCGTCCGCCGAAGGAAAGCGAACGCTACTTCGCGCTGCTTCGCGTTGATGCGATCAACGGCCAGGCACCCGATGCGCTCAACGATGTGGTGCCGTTTGAAGACCTGACGCCGTTGCATCCGCACGAGCGTTATGTCATGGAAATTTCCGGTGCGGACGACAATCTTGAGATGCGCATTGTTGACCTGGTCGCCCCGATCGGCCGTGGGCAGCGCGGTTTGATCGTCGCGCCGCCGCGTACGGGCAAGACGGTTCTGTTGCAGAAAATGGCCAAGTCGGTCATCACCAACTATCCGGACGTGAAGGTGTTGGTGCTGCTGATCGACGAACGGCCGGAGGAAGTGACCGACTTCCGCAACAACACGCCCGACGAGGTGGAAGTTGTCGCCAGCACGTTTGACGAGCAGTCGG
Source organism: Phycisphaerales bacterium AB-hyl4 (assembly GCA_041821185.1). Taxonomy (NCBI): domain Bacteria; kingdom Pseudomonadati; phylum Planctomycetota; class Phycisphaerae; order Phycisphaerales; family Phycisphaeraceae; genus Natronomicrosphaera; species Natronomicrosphaera hydrolytica. The sequence continues at coordinate 428,010 of JBGUBD010000002.1, forward strand.
CCCGCCACGTGCAGGTGTGTGACATGGTGATGGAGAAGGCCCGCCGACTTGTTGAAAGCGGCGAGCACGTGGTCATCCTCATGGACTCGATTACGCGTATGGCCCGGGCGTACAACACGGAAATGCCGCATTCGGGCAAGATCCTCACCGGCGGTCTGGACTCGAACGCGCTGCAACGGCCGAAGAAGTTCTTCGGCTCGGCCCGAGCGATCGAGAACGGCGGCTCGCTGACCATTATCGCGACCGCGCTGGTCGACACGGGTTCGAAGATGGACGACATCATCTTCGAAGAGTTCAAGGGCACGGGCAACAGCGAGTTGCACCTTGACCGCCGACTGGTTGAGAAACGTGTTTACCCTGCGATCGACATCGCGGCGTCGGGCACGCGTCGTGAGGAGTTGCTGCTCGACCCGAAGGAACTGGAACTGGTGTATCGCCTTCGCAAGGTGCTCGCGGACATGAACGTGGTTGAGGCCATGGAATTGATCAAGAGCCGACTGAAGAAGGTCAAGACCAACGCCGAATTCCTGATGACGATGAGCCTGGACTGATCGTGCGGATCGTGGATTGTGGATCTGGGTAAGTTGGGTGTTATTGAGAGTTATCGAAGCCCACGGCGACACGCCGTGGGCTTCTTTTATATGGGTGGTCGCGGCCGGGGGAGCATCCGGCGAGGACGCGGTTGCGTATACTGGCTAGGGTGGGCTGTGATGTGCTGCGCTGGGGCGGGAGGGGGAAATGGGGGATTTCCTGAATGCTAAAGCTGCTGTGTGGTGTATGTTTATTAGCGGACGGGCGTGGCCCGCTGCTGAAGAAGTTGTTGTAAGGAGGGTCGGCTTGGGGGAAAGCCGACAGCAGGTGGCCCGATGAGCAGTGTTTCGATATCTCGCATTTTCGCCCGACCGTCGGGTGGAGGAGATGGCTCACCCTCGGGGGGGGATGTGAGTCTGAGAGAGACGCCTTGGGGGTGGGGGCGGTTGCTTGGTGCGCTGGCGTTGGCGGCGTTGGCGGTGTGGCTGACGCGCGACGCGTGGCAGGCGATTACGCATTACGCGCTCAACGACGAGGAGTCGAGCCACGTTCTGCTCGTGGCGGTGATTGCGCCGTGGCTGTTCTGGGTGCGTCGGCACCGAATGGCGGCGTGTCGGCGGCGCGGGTTCTGGGTCGGGCCGACGATTGTCGCGGTGGGGTGGGCGTGTTTTCTTATTGGCTACGACTATCGCTTCGACGTGCTATGGCATGCGGGGAGCGTGATGTTGGTGGCCGGCGCGGCGCTGACGTTTCTGGGGCGGGATGTGCTTTTACGGTTTTTGCCAGCGTTCGGTGCGCTGGCGTTCCTGCTGCCCGTACCGGGTCGTATCCGCACGGGGATTGGTATTCCGTTGCAGAATGTGATGGCCCAGTTGGCCGAGTCGCTGGGGCAACTGCTGGGGATGGGCATCAGTCGATCGGGCAACGTGTTGATCGTCAACGGCCAGTGGATTGAAGTGGCCGAGGCGTGTAACGGGATGCGGATGTTTTTCACCTTCTGGGTTGTCAGCTATACGCTGGCGTTTGTGATGCCCTGGCGGTTGAGCATTCGGGTGTTGTTGCTGCTGGCGACGCCGGTGCTGGCGCTGGTGACGAACCTGGCGCGGATTGTGCCGACGGTCTGGCTGTACGGGCACGCCAGCGAGGAGGTCGCGTCGGGGTTTCACGATATGGCAGGCTGGCTGATGATCGTCGCCAGTTTCCTCGCGCTGCTGGGCCTTCTCCGCTTGTTGGAGTGGGGGGGGCTGCGTGTGCATCGCGAGGCGGGTGAGGGCGATGATGCAGGCAGCGGCGAGGGGGCCGCTGGCAGCAAGGCGGTCGCGTGGCGGGGCATGCGAAGCTTGCGCTGGGTCACGCCGGTGGTGACAGTGCTGCTGTTGTCGGGGCTTGCTTACAGTCAACACACACGCGGTGTGCCGGCGGATGCGGACTGGTTCCACCAGACGCTGCGCGAAGAGGCGCGCGAGATGCCATACCTGATCAATGACTGGTACGGCCGGGACGCCGAGGTGCCCGCGGCAGCGCAGGTCATTCTTCAGCCGAACATTCTGATCAGTCGGCGATATGAGAACCTGACCACGCGACAGTCGGCGCATTTCGTGCTCGTGCAGTCGCGGGACGCGAGGCATATGGCGCACCACTATCCGCCGGTGTGTTATCCGTCGGCCGGGTGGCAGTCGATGTGGGCCGAGCCGCGGGACTGGCAGCTGGGTGCAGGCGTGATGCCTGTGACGGAGTATGGCTTCCTCGAAGAGACATTCGACCGCTCGCGGCGGATTGTGGTTGCCAACTGCATGATTGTGCCCGAGACTGGATGGGACCGGGACATGACCCCGATTTATGCCCATGCCCGCGATCCGGTGCGCCGACACTACGGCGCGGCGCAGGTGCAGATGGTTTTTGATGCGGAGATGCCCGAGCACGAACGCCAGGCGATCTTTGAGATGTTTGTAGAAGAGAACCTTGAGTTGCTGGAGCGGATCGCCGGTGGCGTCGCCGTTGCGAGGGAGCAGTAGTTTATGAACACGATGCAACCGAGAACGCACCGGCGCTTGTGGTGGCTGGCGGGCGTGACTTGCCTGTTGACCGCATTGATTGTCGTTGGCTTGCTCGTTCGCGTGCATCAGGTGCGCGTGCAGACGCAGGCGGACCGGCAAGACGGCTTACAGGCGGTCGAGTCGGGCGAATACGAACGTGGGCTCGGTCTGCTCGGGTCGTACCTCAACCAGAAGCCGAACGATGTTGAAGCGTTGTACGGCTTCGCCCGTGCTCGGCGTGAAGTCGAGCAGCCGCGGCGTGAGCACCTTGCCGCGGCTGCAACGGTGCTCGAACGAGTCGTCCGACTGGACCCGGATCATGATAGTGCTGCGCGCGAGCTTGCGGATCTTTATCTCGTTGGCGGCCGATATGATCAGGCGGTTGAAGCGGCGGACCGCGTGCTTGATCGCAAGCCGGGGGATGAGGCAGCGCTGCGGGTGCGGATGATGGCGTTGCGCCAGCTTGATCGCAATGACGCGGCGATCGCCACGGCTCGTAGCGCGGTTGAGGCGAACCCTGACGAGCTGAGCTGGCAGTTGTTGTTGCTGGATCTCTACGGCGAAGCCAATCGGCCGGGCGAGGCGCTTGAGCATGCACGCAGTTGGCATGCTCGTAACGAAGGCGACGCTCAATCGCTGCTTGTGCTAGCTGCGGCGCATTACCTGGCCGGCGAGACCGACGAATCGCTGGCTCGGCTGGAGGAGGCGGCGGCAAGCCCGGCGTCTGATGCGAGCTTTGTCCGCGAACTGGCCAGGCGTTTCGATGCGTTGGGGGAGCACCAGCGTGCGACGGAACTCATCGAACATGCGGTGATGGAGGACGAGCCTGAGTCTGAGACCGTTCAGCTGTATGCCCGCCGGCTGTGGCATGGGGGCGACGCCGTGGGCGTGCTCGCTATCCTCGATGACCATGCACAACTCGAGCCCGGCGACAACATCGAGTTGGCTGCGATTGAAGTGCAGGCTGCATTGTTGCTTGACGAGCGAGAGCGTGCCGCCGATCGGATCAATGCTTTGCGCACAGTTGACGAGCCTTTGGCGCGTGCATGGTCGGCGTTGCTCGAAGTGATTGCCGAACCGGGGCCGATGGATTCGCTTCGGGTGATCGATTATGCAAGCGAGGTGCTCGCCGAGACGCCGACGAATCCGGAGGCGCTGTTGCTGCTTGGTGATGCGTATGCGTTGAGTGATGAGCCTTATGCGGCGATCTCCGCGTGGTCGAGCGCGGCGGAGCGTGCGCCGGCGTGGGCGGAGCCTTTGCTGCGTGCTTCGGAGCTGGCGCGGACGCATCCTCATGCGGGGCGTGCGCTGGCATTGGCGCGTGAAGCGCGCCGGCGTGCGCCGGAGCAGGTTGAGGCCAGGGCCGCGGTGGTGCTTGCTCTGGCGGAACGGCCACACATTACCGATCGCGAGACGCGTCAGTTGCTTGAAGCCGTGCGCGAGCTTCAGGCCGAGCATCGTTTCGAGCCGGGCACGTTGCCGTTGTATGTTGCATTGCTGTTCGACGCCGGGGAGCCTGATCAGGCTGAGGCGGTTGTTCGCGATGTGCTCGAAAGCGAACCGACGCTGGACGAGCGGGTGTGGCTGCGCCTCGCCGCGTCGACGCAATTGAACGACGATGCGCTTGCCGACGACGTGCTGGCCAAGGGGATTGCGGTGCATGGCCCGACGCCGAAGCTTGCGCTCGCGCGGGCGTTGCACGAAGCGGATCGCCATGATGATGACTCGGCAGAGCAGGTATTTGATCGCCTTCGCGAAGCGGCGGATGTGGACGAAGGCGACGCTCAATGGATGCTGGCACGAGCGCAGTATCTCGAGCGGCGTGGCGACGCGAATGCCCAAGCGGTCTGGTTCGAGTTGCTTGATCGACATGCGGACGACCTTTTGGTGCAACTGGCAGCGGTGCGGGCGGCGTCGGTGAAGGCGGATCGCAGCCAGCATCGCCGAGCGATTGATCGGATTGAAGAGCTGACGCAGCGGCGTGGTTATACGTGGCGTGTGGCGTATGCGCGTTGGATGGCGGACCATCCCAACCCGACGCCGACGCGGTTGGTGGAGGCGTTGCAGCGTGCGACGACGGTGCTTGATCGTGTACCAGATCACGTTGAAGCGAGGTTGATCGCGGCGGCTTGCCTGCATCAGCTTGATAACCATGATGCTGCGATGGAGCATCTGCGTGCGGCGCAGCAGCGTCGGCCACACGATCCGGAAGTGAACGTGCAACTGGCGGCGATGTTGCTTGATCGGGGCGACTTCCCGGCGGCGCGTCGGCCGCTGGAGCAGTTCGCGACCTATGCGGCGTTGGAGGCAGGGCAGCCGTGGCGTATTGCACTGCGGCATGATCCGACCGATCCGCCGCGGACGTTTGACGCGTTCGTGTCATCGGATGTGGTGAAGGCGAGGCAGTACTGGCAGGCCGGTGATCTCGCGCAGGCTCGCGCGATGCTCGAACGAATGTTTGAATCTGAAGCAGACGAGCAAGCGACGTGGAGCTTGCCGACGCTGATGCTGTCGGCTGACTTTTTCGCAGGCGTTGGCGATTGGGAGCGAGCCGAGGCAGTTGCGTCGCGTGTGTCGGGGGGGCATGATCTGCCCGAGGGATCGGCGGCGTTGCTGCTGGCGGAATTGCACCATCTTCACACGGGGCCGGAGGCGGCGGCGGAGCGTTATGAAGCGTTGACGGCGTCGATGTCGGAGAATGCATTTGCGTGGCGTGAGCGGATCGGCCTTGCGGTCGCGGAAGGGCGCATCAGCGAAGCGTTGACGTTGCTTGGCCAGGCGGAGGCGGCGGGCTCGGATGATGTGATGTGGTCGGCGATACGTGAGGCCGAGCGGGCGTTGCGCGTGGTGGAGATTGAGCCGGACCTGCGTGCGTTGGGTGTCGCGATCGTGCGGGAGGCGGAGCATCGAGAGTTGGCTCAGAGTGTGTTGGAACTGATTGCCACGGCTTACATCCAGCCGAGCGAGCGCGAGACACTGGTGTCGCGATTGCGAACGTTGGCCGGGCAGAACCCAAGTCTGCTGGCGTTGCAGACCACGGTGATTCGCTTGCTCACACTCACCGGCGACCAGGAACAGGCGATTCAGTGGGCTCGGCGGACAATGCGGCAGTTCCCAGGCGAGCGTGAGCCTGCCGAGTTGGCAACGCGGTTGGTTCAGGCGAGTGGAGCGTGGGATTCGCTTATTGACGTGGCCCATGAGCGCAACCGATTGGAGCCGAGTTGGGCGATGGAAGGTAACGTCTTGCTCGCGGCTACCTATGTACGAGCAGATCGCCCGGCCGAGGCTGTGGCGCAACTTCGGCCGCATGTCGAATCGCTGCAATCGGAACCCGAGCAAAACTTCGACGTACTGGCAACCTACCTGCACGCTTTGGTGGCCGCTGGCGGGGTGGATGAGGCGGCGGGGGTGATGCGGCCGTGGCTGAGTGCGTCGGCGCAGTGGCGGCAGGCGTGGCGCTGGATGGCCGGGCTCGTGGTGGATGATGGTGAGGCGGCAGCGATGTGGCTGGAAGAGGTCGCCGGCTACACGCCGGCTGATGCGTTCAGCGAGCAGTTGGATTTGATTCAACAGTGGCGGCTGCTCGGCCGACGCTTCGATCGACCGAACTATCAGGCGACGGCGGATGATCGGCTGGCGGCGTTGGCGCAACATGCCGAGGCGCCGGCGGAAGTGCACTTTCAGCACGGCGAACGTGCCGAAAGTGAAGGCGATTTTGAGCAGGCCGAGCGACGCTTCCGCCGGGCGATTGAGGTGGATGAAGACCACACGCGGGCGGGCTATCGACTTGCGCGCTTGCTCGCGAATGAAAACCGTTCGCTGGATGAAGCGCTCGGCTATGCTCGGCAGGCGGCCGAGCAACAGCCTAACGTGGCCGAGCATTTGGACTTGCACGCGTCGATCGCCGTTCGCGCCGGTGAGCACGACGAAGCCATCGCGGTTGTTGAGCAACTGCGAGCGCGAGGCGGCGTGAATCAGCTACACTGGCAGTTGACACACGCTTGGGTGCTTGTAGAGGCGGGCGAGATGGATCAGGCCCGTCGAGTCTTCACACCGATCGCGGCGCAGTTGCCCGCCATGCAGCCGCTACCTGATATCATGGGCGATCGGCTGGCACGGATTCAGGAGGCTTTGCCTGAGTTTGCCGACGTCCAGTCAGATGCGCTGCCCACATTACAGGAGTAAAGGGGAGCTTGGGGGGGGTGGTATCGATGTGTGAACGATGGCAAAAATGAGAAAATTGTTCAGTTTGTGAGTAATAATGCTATGATTTGGACGTATACGGGAAACCCCTTACATAGTTTGACGGTAGTCACCCGTATATTCGACGTGCAGGGTTTTTTCTCCATTTCAGGAAGGAGGGTGGTGCGAATGAATTGATCGTGGGTTGTCTGGGGGGGGACCCCCCGTTCAACGCGAGGGAGCGCAGCCGTTTGCCGGTTCAGGAGGGGGGGCGTAACAGGATTCTGATTTGCACCCGATGGGGACGAGTCATTTAGTGAATCCGGTAACGGTAGCGTGAGAGGCCACGTTGGTTTCTCACGAGAAAGAAGTTTTGGTTTTTTTTGAGAGAGGGTAACAGAGATGTTTTCAAAACGTTCGTTTACTTTAGCGGCCGCTGGTGCTGCGATCGCCATGGGTGGCGCGATGGTGTCCACCGCTCAGGCGTATTCCTACACGGAGCTTGTTCGCAACGTGTTCGAAGCGCACGGGGGGAACGCGCAAACGCCGCTCATCTACCGTGACCAGGGCTCGAACTACAGCCTGACGTTCACGCAGAATGGTACTGAGTACGTGCTCGGCGCGGTCCTGTACGATTCGATCCATGCGGGCAACACGCAGATTCCTGCGATCAAGGACATCGCCGCGTCGCCGGCGAATCGTGAGCGTCTTGGTCTGAATGAATCCGCACCCGCAGTGGGCGGTCTTTTCCTGGCACAGGCTGCTGGCGTCCAGGAAGCTGGCGCAGTGGGACCTGAAGGTGGCACGTTGCCGCATCAGTACTTCGCCCCGGCGGAATCGGGAAGCTACAGCTTCACCGACCGTCAAGGTAACGAAGTAAGCTTTGACTGGAATCCGATGGACCCCAACGCCCTGCTGCAACTGTTCGCTGACGACACGGGTGCGTTTGCAAACAACATGCAGTTCGGTGCTCAGCAGGCCATCGATAACATGAGCACCAACATGCTCGCCGAGATCGGTTTCTTCGGTGACGCGATGGTTGGCGCCCAGTATGCCTTGGGTCAAGAGTACTACGCTGTCGAACTTGAGTTCGACGGTACGGACTTCGTCGGCCCGCGCGAGTTCGTTGCGAACCTGAACGTTCTCAACGACTGGGGCGGTCTGTTCCCAGGTGTGAAGGACCACGACGGTCAGAACCAGATCCACATGTTCGGTCGTCTGCTTGACGATGCGTCAGGTGGCTGGGACTTCACCGGTGACGGTGCTCGCATCAGCTTCATCGTTCCGAGCCCCGTTGCTGTGGGCCCGGGTCTGGTGCTGCTCGGTGTGATCAGCATGCTCCGTAAGCCGCGGCGAAATGAAGCAGCGGCTGCCTGATAGCAGGCTCACCACGTTTTCGCCTCCTTACATAGGGGCGGGCCTTTGTGCCCGCCCTTTTTTTATGGACTTTACGCCGACGTCAAGGGCACGGAAGTGGTGGCGGTTGGCGTCGCAGGCGATGCCGGTGCGATGAATTGTTCGATAGCGTCCGCCGCATTGCTTTCGGCATTCCACTGCTGCATCCAGCTTCGCCACTCCGGTAGACGATCGCGGTAGGTAGGTTGGGCGATAACGGTGTCTAATGCCGTGGCGAGCTGATCCGCCGCCTCGCCGGGCTCAAGCCGAAGTCCCAGTTGGTGGTGGGTGAGCTGGTCGGCCTGGATTTCCTGATCAAAGAAACTTGGAATGGCGATCACCGGCACGGCGTGGCTCAGTGCCTGATACACCGTGCCGTTTCCGCCGTGGCAGACCACGGCCGCGGCACGCGTGAGCACTTGCGGCGCACTGGCAAACGGCAGGGCGTGAATGTTGTCGGCAGGCTGCGAAAACGCTGCGGCTCCGGCTGTCGTGACGACGAATTGGTACGGCAATCGGGCGAGCACAGGCGCGGTCGATTCGAGCAATGCATGCAGCCCCGAACTGCCCATCGACAGGTAAACCAGCGGCTTGGCCGGGTCGATCTGATCTAGCAGTTGCTCCGTGGCCGACTTGTGTTCGGTGTCGTCACCCCAAAACAGCGGACCGATGTATTGGGCATGGGCCGGCCGATTTTTGGTGGGTTGAAACTGGGGCAGGTCAGCCAGCAGGTGAAGGTCGTCGGACGTGAACATGACACGGAAGTCACGGCATGGCCGAGTCGCTCCGAAAGTCCGCTGCGCCTGGGCGAACGGCTGGTTCATTGCTCGACAGGCCAGTGACTGAATCGGCCCGCCCAGCCAGGGCATGACGTAGCGGTCGACGCGCGGTTTGCCGACGATGCGATTCAGCGGCAAGGCGGCCGGCGCGTTGATCGTGCCGGCAAACCAGGGGGTGCAATTGGCATTGCTGATCGCAACGTAGGGGATGTTGCTGAGTTCGCTGCTGATCCGCAGGCTGTTACGGCAGTCGCCCACGAGCACGGTTGGCTGAAAAGCTTCGATCTCGGCGAGATCCGCGCGGACGCTTTGCTCGATCTCACGGCGGGTGTACATCGCGCGCATGGCGCGTAGTCGGCTGTAGACCTTCTCGGCGTCGGGTGTGTAGGCTGGTCGAGCGTCCAGGCCGCGTTGGGTAGCCCACTCGGCATACCGTGGCGATGAGACGAATCGCACGGTCGCCCCACGTGACTGAAGCGTTTGAGCGATCATGAACGCCCGGCTGACATGGGCAAACGAGATGCCTTCGCCGAACACGAGGATCCGTGATGATGCGTCCATGATGGCTTCGCAACCCTTGTTGGAGGAGTTCACACCCAGTCGAGATTCGCGCTCATGCACATGCAGCCACGAGGGCGTGCGATGCGGCGCGTTTCGGCCTGGGCTTGCTGTCTGCCAGTGTGAACGTATCGGATTCCTGTCCATTGGCCAGCCACTCGAGGTAGGCGGGCAGGCTGGTGTTGGCCAGTTTTCGTTTCGTGAACTCGAAGCGATTTTCGAACGTTTCCGGCTCGAGCCGATGTTCGCGCCAGTAGCGCAGGCCGCGCGGGGCCGGGGCGCTGGATTCGAGCTTGCTCAGATCGAATCGCAGGAGGACGACCGGGTTGTTTCGTACGACGCTGTAGCGTTGCGTGGCACCGGCGGTGACAAAGCCAAGCATGCCACGATAGAACGCCGCGTGCCGGGGGTGGACCCCGATCACAACCTGGTCGACGTTCTGGTGGTGCAGGGCAAAGATGGGGTATCGCATGAAAGCGAACAGGTCGCGCGGGCCGCAGCCGGGCTCGTCTTCGTGTTCAGCAAAAAGGCCGATCTCGCCGAGGCGGTGGCCCTGCTTGCGCAGTTCGTCGAGGTCGGCCTTGTATACTTTGTCCAAGGGTAGCCCCTGGCGTCCATCTCGATAACAACTGATCGAGGCGACGGTCCGGTCGCCACGTTTTTTCACCGTAACGGTTGTACCGCGTTGAATGGCTTCCGGGGCGGTGTGGCAGCGAAAACGATGGGACGCGATCAATCCTTTAGCCCGATAGCTTTCGTACACGAGACGCCAGGCGTCCATGATGTCATCGACGGATTGAGCGACCTCAATCCGAGACGGCGCCGGAGCGGCCGGAATGGGAAGCGCAAATGTGTCGTCAATGGGTGGAACGGTCGTGGTGTCGATGGTGTGGGCAATGGTTGTGGCGGTCATACGGCAGGGCGTCCTTGTTTTACGAACTTCAAAACAGAGGCGGCAACCTCAGCAGGTTGGCCGATCGGCGTCAGTTCATTTTTCTCGTCCGCTTGACGGCGCGGACTGACTTTCGCCTGTCTTGTTTCTCTCCCCCTCATGGAAGCTTTAAAACGTGGCTCGCTCTTCATTAGGTATTCATGAGGGCGGGCCGGTGAAGTTGCCAGATTTCCTTACAGTAGTTGCAGTAAACCCCAGGGCCGGATGATCCGCATCCAACCCCCGAAGGAAAGCGATGGCATTCAAGTTGTTACAAATTGGTTTTGTGTCCGCACAAACTGAGGGTGCGGACCTGTGGCGGGCGTTGTCAACGCGACGCGCGTTTTCTGCGAGCCAAGTTTGCACGGCCGGGTAAGCCGAGTCTTGCTGCGTTTCGGAAGGATTGCATACTATGTCGTTATCGGACGGTGTCAAACCGGATCTCCAGCTTGAGAATCTCGTGGCCAGTCTTGCCGACATCGTTGGTCAGGAGCATGTCCTGATCGACGGACCGACTCTTGATCGCTACGCGCGAAGCAGTTCGGGAAATCCCACACGGCCTCTGGCACTCGTTCGGCCTGCTGATACTGAGCAGGTGCAACGGCTTGTACAACTGGCAGTGGACGCGGGCCTGGCTCTGCATCCAATCGCGCGTGGCCGTAACTGGGGTTACGGCGACGCATGCGCCCCCACGCAGAACCAAGTCGTCGTGGACATGGCTCGCATGAATCGCATCGTCGAGGTCAATCGTCGGCTCGCGTATACCGTCATCGAACCCGGCGTCAGCCAGGGTCAACTTTGGCAATATCTGCAACAGTACGCCCCGGATTTGATGATGGATTGCACCGGAGCCGGACCGGATGCAAGTTTAGTTGGCAATACCCTCGATCGCGGCTTCGGTCATACACGCTACGGCGACCATTTCCTCACCACCTGCGGCATGCAGGTCGTCCTGCCGGATGGACGCGTGCTCGAAACCGGGTTCGGCCATTATTCTCCTAAACCCCATGCACAGCACGTTTACCGTTATGGCATCGGTCCGTTTCTCGATGGCCTGTTCGTACAATCCAACTTCGGCATCGTCACGCGCATCGGCCTCTGGCTGATGCCGAAGCCTGAAGCGTTCTCCGCATTTTTTTTCTCAGATCCGAACCCCCAGGCCATTGAAAAAATTGTCGAAAGCCTCGCCCCGCTCCGCATGCAGGGACTGCTCACCAGCGCCATTCACATCGGCAATGACCTGCGACTGCTCTCGGCTCGAACACGCTACCCCTGGGAGCGCGCCCAAGGGAAAACCCCGTTGTCCGACGACCTTCGCAAACAGCTTTGCAGCGAATTCGGCATCGCCGCCTGGACCGGCTGCGGCGCGATTTCCGGCACGCGGGAAACCGTCGCCGCGACGAAAAAAGCTGTCCGACGAGCCGTGCGGACGCACACGCTTGTCTTTCTCGATGATCAACGCATCCGTCGGCTCGATCAGGTGAGCCAATGGCTCGGTCGGCTGGGCCTGGCAGGGGGGCTGCGGACCAAACTCGCGTCGATTCGCCCGATCTATGGGCTCCTGAAAGGCGAGCCCACCAGCGAATCGATCGCCGGCACTGCCTGGCGCGTCCGCGGGCCGGTCTCCGAACCGATCGAAAGCCCGCTCGACGCGCATGCGGGCATCATCTGGGCATCGCCTGTCATTCCCGCCACAGGCGACGACGCCCGCCGACTGCTCGATCTGATGGAGCCGATCTACAAGAAGCACGGCTTTGAGATGCTCGTCACCTTCACCATGATCAACGAACGCGCCATGGTCGCCGTGACCAACCTTGCCTTCGACGCCCGCGAAGCCGACGAAGCCCGACAAGCCGCCGACTGCTATCACGAACTGACGACGACCATGCTCGCCAACGGCTACCCGCCGTACCGCTCGAGTCCGCTCGGCCAGCGGCATCTTCGGCATGGGTCAGAGGTGTATTGGGATGTGGTCGACCAACTTCGGCAGATGCTCGACCCGCGCGGGATCGTCAGCCCTGGCCGTTACGAGCCGCCCCTGCCATCCGCGAGCAGTTCCAGCGGGTCGGCCAATGATGAGCAGGATATGTGATGGACTGCGCTGGCTGGCGCCTCGGCGTCAGGTCCGTCGTCGTAACGTCTTCATCGGTTTGAGCAACTGCTCGACCTGGTGCGATTCTCCTTTAGCCCGTCGTCCGCAGGCCCGCTGCGATGCCCTGCACACTCAGGCGAAGCAACTCGGCCAGCTGTTCCAACTGCGCTTCGGAGGCGGTCGACTGGCGGAATCGGTGAATCAACTCGATCTGAATGAAATTCAACGCGTCAACATACGGATTGCGCGCCTGGACCGAGCGTTGCAGCCACACGACGGCGTCGAGCAGGGCGGGTCGGCCGGTCACCTGCTGCAGCGCGTCGCAGGTGCGGTCGATCTCGTGGACCACCATGCCGACCAGCTTTTCGCTTATCGACGCGTCGGGTACGAGCCGGGCATACTGGTGGATGATGTTGCGATCGCACTTGGCCAATCCCAGTTCCGCGTTGTCGATGATGCTGCGAAACAGCGGCCAGTGCTGGTACATTTCGCGGAAGTTGGCCCAGTCGCCCGCTGCCGACGCGTTGAGCGCGCCGCCTAGCCCGAAGTACGCGGTGAGCATGTGTCGGCTCTGCGTCCAGGCGAACGTATAAGGGATCGCGCGCAGGGTTGAAAGGTCGCGCTGGGCTTGGCGTCGGCTTGGCCGGGAGCCGATGGGCAGGCTCTCGATGACCTCGATCGGCGTGGCGTGTTCGAAATAGCTGATAAACCCCGGCGTTTCGAGCAGTTCGCGGTACACGCGCTCCGAGGCGTCGGCGGCGCGGTCCATCGTGCGACGCCACTGCTCGGGAACCGGCTCGGCCGACTTGGCGCTGACCAGTAGTGTGGCCCACGTCACCTGCTCAAGATGGCGATAGGCGACCTGCGGATCGTCGTAACGCTCAGCGAGCACCTCGCCTTGCTCGGTGACGCGCAGGCGGCCGTCGACCGCCTCGGGCGGCAGCGTGAGGATGCCGCGCGCCGCGGGCCCGCCGCCGCGCCCCAGCGACCCGCCTCGCCCGTGGAAGAACGCAACTTCGACGCCATGCCGTTTGGCCACTTGGCTCAGTTCGCGCTGCGCCTGGTGGAGGCACCAGTTGGCGGCGAGGAAGCCGCCGTCTTTGGTCGAGTCCGAGTAGCCGATCATGCACAACTGACGGTTGCCCGTTGCGCGCAGGTGCCGGACGTATGGCTCGCAGCTCAGCAGCGTCTCAAGAATGGCGGACGATCGCTTCAGGTCGTTGATCGTCTCGAACAGCGGGACGATCGGCAGCCGGAACGCGGCCGACTCTGACGATTCGTGCGCCGCGGTCTGCTCACATCGCGTGGCAGCGAGTCGACCGAGCCAGAGCATCGCCAGCACATCGGAAGGGTGATGCGTCATGCTGGCGATCACCGTGCCGAGTGCCTCGCGTCCGAGCGTGGCGACGGTGCGTTGCATGAGCATGAACAGGTCCAATGTCTGACGCGTGTCGGCCGAAAGCCGGGCCACGTCGATCCGCTGCGCCACGGCGGGGGGAACGGGCTCGGTTAGCCGGGCCTGTTTGCTCGGCTCGTTGAGCGTGGCGTAGTCGGGCTCGATGTCAAGTTGCTGCATCAGTTCGCCGACGGCGGCGTTGAGCTTGCCGGCATCTTCGCGGATATCCATCCGCGCCAGGTGAAAGCCGAACATCGCCACGCGGTCGAGCCAGTCTTGCACGGCCCCGTCGGCCAAGCGGTGAAAGTTGTTTTCACGCAGACTTTCGCCGACGAGATTCAGATCGTTTGCCAGTTCGTTCGGCCCCGCGTAAGCCGCCTCCGGCAGCGGCTGGCCCGGCTCGGCGTGAACGGTCTGCATTAGGCGGTGCTTCACAATCACCAGCCAGTGGCGGTACTTTTCATGCGGGTTCAGTTCTGCCAGCAGCAGCTCCACGGTCGGCCAACGCTTGATCGCTTCGTTCAGCGCGCTGCGCAAGTCGGGCGTAATCGGATGCCTCCGCTCTGATACGCTGAGTACCCGCGTCAGCTCACGACACTGCTCAAGATGCTTTTCGATCGCTGCGCGACGAAGCGTCATGAGTGATTCGATCGTCACGTCGGTGGTGACGAACGGATGGCCGTCACGATCGCCGCCGATCCACGTGCCGAACCGCAGAAACACTGGCAGACGAAACGTCCGCTCCGGGTAAGCGTCGGCCAGTGCTTCGCGCATCGCGCGGTACAGCCGGGGCCCGACTTGCCAGATTGAGTCCAGTGCAAAGAGGCTTCGCCGAACCTCTTCGATCACGGTCGGCTTGCGCGGGCGAAGCGTGTCGGTCTCCCACAAGCAGTCCAGGTCGGCACGGATGCGCGACAACAACGCGCGGCGCTCGCGCGGCAGCACGTCCGTACGGTCCAGATCGACGAGATCATCGCGCAGGCGGTTGAGTGTGTTGCGGACAGTACGGCGCTTGGCCTCGGTGGGGTGGGCGGTGAACACCAGCTCGATGTCGAGTTTGTCCAGCAGTTGTTGCATGGCGTCGGCATCAAGGCCCTGATGCTGCAATGCTATGATCGCAGCGCCGATCGACTCGGCTTGCGGTGCCGGCGCCAGCGCCCGTTCACGCTGGCGCAGTACACGGATGCGATGACGATCCTCCGCCAGATTTGCCAGGTCGAGAAAGCACGTCAGTGCCCGAATCAACTCACCCAGTTGTTCGTAGTCGAGTTCGGCCAGGAGTTGGCAGAGCTTTCCCTCCGCGTCCGCCGTCCCCGCTCGCCGCTGCTTGGCGAGCTTGCGCACGCGCTCGACCAACTCGTACAGCCCCTCGGGCGCGTGACGATGCAGCACGTGTCCGAGCTCGAACCCGAGCATCCGCACGTCGCGACGAAGCGGGGCTTCGGGCGACGCCGACCGACGCGCCCGCGCGGGCGATCGTCGCCCGATGTCAGGCTGGGGCATATCCATCGCCGCATGTTTTGATTCAGACGGTGAAGACACGTCAACAAACTCCTCTTGTCATGGTCGGTCTGCCTGCCTGCGACCCGGTGCGACCATGCGAAGCAGGTCTTGCACCGTGCGATGCGCTTCGATCGGATGACGCAACGACTGCTGCGTGTGAATGCGGTAGTGGTTTCGTCGGCCGTGCCGCTCACGAGAGAGCACCGCGGCTTCTTCAAGATCGGCCACGATCTTCTGCACCGCTCGCTCGGTGATGCCCACCTGCGCCGCTACATCGCGCAGCCGTGCCTCCGGATCGGCTGCGAGGCAGATGAGCACGTGTGAGTGGTTGGTCAGAAACGTCCAGTTCATCATAGGCTACACGTCTCCTTCCCACGCCGTGACCCACTTGCTTCACGAGCGTGGTTGCATCGACGGCATCTTGTTCAATGAACCAACCACTGGCAGTCACTGACCAGACACACCCCGCCGGACTGCCGAAGCAACGGTTCCACCGCGTCGACGATCACGCTAACCATCTGCTCCGGTATGGCCACCAGCACATACGCGTTCGTCGACGCACCGCTGACTTCGTCGGCGTACTGCTCGCCACGTTCGCCATAGCCTGCCACGCCCGGCAGCACCGTATAGCCGGACACCGCGGCTGCCCGCAACGCCTCAAGCACGTCAGGCAGGTGCGGGCTGTCGATCACAATCTCGATCCGCTTCATCGGTTGCAACGTCATGTCATCCACCACCATTCAATGATCGCCATGTACAGTGGAATGCCAACGGCAATGTTCAGCGGAAACGTTACGCCCAGCGACATCGGCAGGTACAGGCTCGGGTTGGCATCCGGCAGCGCGAGACGCAACGCGGCCGGCACTGCAATATAACTGGCACTGGCGAAAAGAATCGTCAGCAGCAACGCATCGCCCGGCTGCAGCCCAAGCGCCCGCGCCGTCACGATGCCCACCCCCGCTTGCGCCAGCGGCGCCAGCAGTGCAAAAGCCAGCAGCATCATTCCCGACTGCCGCAGGTCCCCCAGCCGCTTCGCTGCCACCAGCCCCATGTCCAGCAGGAACAGACACAGCAGGCCTTGGAATGGCTCCTTGACCAGCGGCCGCAGCGCGTCCCATCCGGCATCGCCGGTGAGATAGCCGATCACCAGACTGCCTAGCAGCAGCAGCACTGCTCCGTTGGCAAGTGCCTCATGCGTCAGCGCCCGCCACCCACGGCCGTGCGGCGCGGCGGGCTGGGCCACGGGCGACGCCGGGGTTTCCGTCGGCTTCGATCGACTCGCCCAGCGCGCCAGCAACACGCCGCTGATGATCGCCGGCGACTCCATCAGCGCCATCGCCGCGACCATGTAGCCGCTGTGAGCCACCTCCGTGCGATCGAGAAAACTGATGGCCGTGATAAACGTCACCGCGCTCACCGAGCCGTAGCACGCGGCGATGCCCGCGGCGTCTGCCGCCCTTATGCGCAGGCGCAGCACCATATAACCCGCCATTGGCAGCAGAAAGCTAGCCAGAATCGCTGCCCCCAACGTCCAGATTACGATCCACTCGAAGCCACTGCGATACAGTTCCACCCCGCCGTGAAACCCGATGGCAAACAGTAGATACACTGACAGCGCCTTCGCCACCGCCGGCGGCACGGCCAGGTCCGACCGTACCCAGGTGGCAATCAGCCCCAAGGCGAAAAACAGAATCGGTGGCGAGAGCACGTTTTGGGCAATCAAGCTTGGGTCCACAAGGCGGCCCCTCCTCGCTGATGGCGCAACATTGACAGTTCATGGCTTGGAATTAGAATTCACGAATCATACATCGCTAATTGCGATTCGCAAGTGTCGGCCATCCGGCCCCCCTGGAGCCTCCCTATGGAACAATCTGCAACCGCCCCGCGAGTCGGCGTCGTGATGGGCAGTAAGTCCGACTGGGCCACCATGCAGCATGCCCGCGACGTGCTTGCCGCCTTCGACGTGCCCCACGAATGCCAGATCGTCTCGGCTCACCGCACGCCGCATCGGCTAGTGCAATACGCCGAGTCGGCCGCCGAACGCGGCCTGGCGGTGATCATCGCCGGCGCTGGTGGCGCGGCGCACCTGCCAGGCATGCTCGCGGCGCACACGGTCGTGCCCGTCCTCGGCGTGCCCGTGCAAAGCCGGGCGCTGAGCGGGTTGGACTCGCTGCTGTCGATCGTGCAGATGCCTGCCGGCGTGGCGGTTGGTACGTTGGCGATCGGCGAGGCCGGTGCGAAGAACGCTGGCTACCTGGCCGTATCGATCCTTGCCAGCCATGAGCCGGCGCTGCGACGCAAACTCGAAGCCTTCCGCGAGCAGCAGACCGCCAACGTGATGGAGCAGACCCTGGAATGACCGACCATCCGCCCATCCTGCCCGGCGCAGTGCTGGGGCTGTTCGGCGGCGGCCAACTCGGCCGCATGTTCATCCAGGCCGCTGCCCGGCTGGGTTACCGTGTGCACCTGTTCGCCCCGGACGACGATCCGCCGGCGGCGCACCTCGCCTGGCGTCATACACGCGCCGAGTACGACGACCGCAAAGCGGTGGAAAGTTTTGCCCGATCCGTGGCAGGGATCACGTGTGAGTTCGAAAACGTGCCCGCGGTGGCGGTCGCGGAGGCGGCGCGGCACGTGCCCGTTTCGCCGCAGCCGCACGTGCTTGAGCTTGCGCAGGATCGCATTAAGGAAAAAGCGTTCCTGAAGAAGCAGGGCTTGCCTGTGGCCCCTTACGCCGAGGTGCGTTCGAGCGCGGATGCGAAGCGTGCGGCAGCCGAACTGGGTACGCCGGTGGTGTTCAAGAGCGCCCGCGGCGGGTATGACGGCAAGGGTCAGCAGAGGGTTGATGACCCAGCCGACGCGCCCGGCGCATGGGCCGAGCTTGCTGTGGCCGAAGCCGTGGCCGAAGCGTGGGTGCGATTTACCGCCGAACTGTCGGTGATTGTGGCACGCAACACGCAAGGCGAGGTCGTGACGTATGGTCCGATGCACAACGTGCATCGCAATCACATCCTCGACTACAGCCTCTTTCCCGCCGACCTGCCGACCGCTACTCAGAAGCAGGCCGAACAACTCGCGGCAACTGTCGCGCAAGCAATTGGACTCGTCGGCCTGTGTTGCGTCGAGATGTTTCTCACGACCACGGGCGAGCTGATCATCAACGAACTGGCGCCCCGGCCGCACAACTCCGGCCACTTGACCATCGAAGCCCACCGCACCAGCCAATTCGAGCAGCAGGTGCGAACGCTGTGCAATTTGCCGCTGGGCAGCCCACACCCCATCGCCCCCGCTGCGGCGATGGCGAATCTGCTCGGCGACCTCTGGCGCGACGCCACTCACCCCCCGGCGTGGTGCGAGGCGCTGGCGGACCCGGATGTGGTGCTGCATTTGTATGGCAAACCCGCTGCCCGCCCCGGCCGAAAGATGGGCCACCTGACCGCTTGTGCCGACACGGCCGAGCAGGCGCTAGCCCGCGTGCTGACCATCCGTGACGCTTGGGCCGCAGCACCGATGGAGTAGCGAGACCTCATTTGCAAAGCCTTAAGGCAGGCAAATCAATGTAAGTAAACAAGTTTCTCGTTACTGCGAAAATAAAAAGAGCGACGATTCGTCCTGAATCGCCGCCCGGAGGGAAAGAGAGACGCCTGTTTTTGGGGTCGACGCTTGTGAGGTCGACGCCCCCCGAAAGAACCCGGTGATGCCTTGCGGCACGACCACTGAAAATCAGCCCCGGTCGGCTTTCGCAGCCAGGGCAGACGTGGGTCAGGCGATGGCGTCGGAGAACAGGGCCTGGGCCTCTTGCACCGCGTCGGGCATCGCCTTTTTGACTTCATCGATCATCGCGGCAGTCAGCTTTAGCTCCGTCAAAAGATTGGCCGGTATTTCGCGGGTTTCCACCGTGCCGACGAAGCCCATCTCCAACTCAGCTGCGAGGATGTCCGCCATGTGCACCAGACTGGTGAGCGTGCGGTTGGCAGGCTCCAACTCATTCGGGCGATGGTGGAAGCCGGTGACGTACGCAAAGCTGGCGGGAAATTTCCAAGTTCGGCAAAGGGCGGCGCCGAAGTCTTCGTGAGAGGCGCCGATGATGCGGCGCTCGGCTTCGCGCATGGTCATGTCGGGCGTCCGCTGCTGCAACTCGAGCGCTTCGACGAACTTCGGCCGACGGGCCTGAATCTCGACGAGGATGCCGATGTCGTGGATCAGCCCGGCGAGGAACGCTTCGTCGGGCAGACCGAGCCCGGCTCGCTCGGCGAGCAGGCGCGTGCCGGAGGCGACGGCGATGCAGTGGGTCCAGAGGTCGCGGGCGTTGAAATTCGCAGCGATTCGGCCGCCTCGGAAAAGCTTGGCGAGGCTGGCGGCGATGGCGATGTTTTTCACCGCGTTCAGGCCCAGCAGGACGATTGCGCGGTTGATCGAGCCGATCTGCCCCGGCAGGCCGTAGAAGGCGGAATTGACGACCTTGAGGATGCGTGCGCCAAGGGCGGGGTCGTTGCTGATGATGTTGTTAAGGTCTTTGGCGGTGGAGTCGGGGTCTTCGACGAGCTTGATGATCTTCATCGTCACCTCAGGGAGGGTGGCGATGCTACTGATCTCGGCGATGGCGGCGCGGGTGACCTGGTCGACATTGCCGACCGCGGACGCGGGGCCAGCGGTCTGGTTGGAGCCGACGGCGGCGTTGGATGGGGCGTGGGACATCTGCACGGTCTCCGCTTGACGTTCGGGCTGTACTACGGAATTTATCGGTGGGTGAAGATGGCGACTTGATGCCGAGCGGCGAATTTTGCGGGTCAACCCGGCGGCTGGGCCCATAAAAAAGGCCCGCCAGCGTAATTGCCGGCGGGCCCGTGGAGGCAGGGGTTGTCAATTGAGGCGGGATCAGGTGCTCTCGGCACTGGCCTCGGCGACCTTGTCCTTGTCGCCCTTGGACTTCTTCTCGCTGGCGTTGAGGGTCAGCTTGTCTTCGCCCGCGGTGTGGGCGATCTTGATGACCTGGCCTGCCTTGAACTCCTCGCGGAGAATCGCTTCGCTGAGCGGGTCTTCCACGTGTTGCTCGATGGCACGCCGAAGCGGGCGAGCGCCGAAGTCGGGGTTGTAGCCCTTTTCGATGAGGAAGTCCTTGGCGGACTGGTCGAGGTCGAGCGAGATGTCGCGCTCTTCCAGTCGCTGGAAGACTTTCTTCAATTCGTACTCGACGATGTTGACGAGGTTGTCGCGCGTCAGCGGACGGAACACGATCACGTCGTCGAGGCGGTTGATGAACTCGGGGCGGAAGTAGCGCTCGATCTCGCTGTTGAGCGTCTGCTTCATCTTGCCGTAGTCGGCTTCTTCGTTGGGCTTGGCGAAGCCGAAGCCGCCCTTGTTCTTGATCAGCTCCGCGCCGATGTTGCTCGTCATGATCATCACGACGTTGCGGAAGTCGACGTGTCGGCCGAACGAGTCGGTGAGCTGCCCCTCTTCCATGATCTGGAGGAGCATGTTGAACACATCCGGGTGCGCCTTCTCGATTTCGTCCAGCAGCACGACGGCGTAGGGGCGTCGGCGGATCTGCTCGGTGAGCTGGCCGCCTTCCTCGTAGCCGACGTAGCCGGGGGGCGCGCCGATGAGGCGGGAGACGTTGTGCTTCTCCATGTACTCGCTCATGTCGATACGGATGAGCGAATCTTCGTTGCCGAACATGAACTCGGCCAGCGCCTTGGACAGCAGCGTCTTACCGACACCGGACGGCCCGACGAACACGAAGCTGCCCATCGGCCGACGCGGATCTTTCAGACCCGAGCGGGCGCGTCGCAAGGCCTTGGCGATCGCTTTGATCGCTTCGTCCTGGCTGACGACTTTCCTGTGCAGCTCTTCTTCGAGTTTGAGCAGGCGCTCGGTCTCGGCCTTTTCGAGACGCTTCAGCGGCACGCCGGTCATCTTGGAGACAACCTCGGCGACCACCTCTTCGTCCACCACGCCGTCGACCTCCTTGGCCTTGGCGCGCCAGTCGCGCTGGATGGTTTCCTTCTTGCGACGGAGACTCTCGGCCTGATCGCGCAGTTCGGCGGCCCGCTCGTAGTCCGCGGCCTTGACGGCCTCGTCCTTCTCGATGCTCAGCCGTTCGATCTGCTCCTCGATCTCCGCGAGATCTGGTGGCTTGCTCATGCTCTTAAGGCGGATGCGGGCGCCGGCCTCATCAATCACGTCGATCGACTTGTCCGGCTGCACGCGAGCCGTGATGTAGCGGTTGCTCAGCTCCACCGACTGCACGATTGCCGCGTCGGTGATCTGCACGCGATGGTGCGCCTCGTAGCGGTCGCGAAGCCCCTTGAGGATCTCGACCGTGTCTTCCTTGTTCGGCTGCTCGACGATGATCGTCTGGAAACGACGCTCGAGTGCGCCGTCCTTCTCGATGTACTTGCGATACTCGTCGAGCGTGGTCGCGCCGATGCACTGGATCTCGCCACGCGAGAGGGCGGGCTTGAGCACGTTGGACGCGTCGATCGCGCCTTCCGCGCCGCCGGCCCCGACGAGCGTGTGCAGTTCGTCGATGAACAGCAGGACGTTCTTCGCGCGACGCACTTCGTTCATGACGGCCTTGATGCGCTCTTCAAACTGGCCGCGGTACTTCGTGCCGGCGACCATCATGGCGAGGTCGAGCACGACGATGCGACGGTCGGCGAGCAGCTCGGGCACGTCGTTGGCGATGATCTTCTGGGCGAGGCCTTCGACGATGGCGGTCTTGCCCACGCCTGCTTCACCGAGGAGCACGGGGTTGTTCTTCGTGCGTCGGCAGAGGATCTGCACGAGGCGCTCGATTTCGTTGGCCCGGCCGATGACCGGGTCGAGGCTGCTTTCGCGGGCGAGCTCGGTAAGGTCTCGGCCGAAGCTGTCCAACGCGGGGGTCTTGCTCTTGCCACCCTTGGCCGAGCCGCTGGGCTCGTCGCCGGCGCCTTTTGCGCCCGCAGCCTCTTCCGGGTCGACGCCCGCGCCGAGGAGGTTGAGCACCTCTTCGCGGACCTCTTCGAGCTTGAGGCCGAGGTTCATCAGCACCTGGGCTGCGACGCCTTCGTGCTCGCGCAGCAGGCCGAGCAGCAAGTGCTCCGTGCCGACGTAGTTGTGGTTGAGGTTTCGGGCTTCCTCGATCGCATACTCGATGACCTTCTTGGCCCTCGGCGTCTGCGGGAGCTTGCCCATGGTGACCATGTCCGGTCCGGACTTGACCAGCTTCTCAACTTCGAGGCGGACCTTTCGCAGGTCCACGTCGAGGTTCTTGAGAACGTTCGCGCCGACGCCCGACCCTTCCTTCACCAGCCCGAGCAGGATGTGCTCCGTGCCGATGTATTCGTGGTTGAAGCGTTGGGCTTCCTGGTTGGCCAGGGCCATGACTTTACGGGCTCTGTCTGTAAATCGTTCAAACATAGTTGGGTCGCTCGTTTCCGTGTGGTAATCGGGAGACTCCACCCTATTGTAGCGCGCCGAGCGAAATCAGGTTTGATTTCGGCCAGCGGGTTTTGATTCTACGCTCAAGTCACCGCTCTGGCACGAAAAGCAAGCAAAAATGAGACGATGTCTTCTGTAAGTCGGCATACCGGGGTCTCTGCTTCAGCTAACTTACTGTAAACCGCGTTTGTTCCCATCTCAGGCCGGGTTTGTGGCACGATGCGGAGGCCGTGGCAGCAGCGGCACGCTCCGCCATGTTATCGGCAGACTGCCGAATCGACCGCCAAACTCGGCGCGGCATCGTTTTAAACACGCCGATCTGACATACGGGCAGACTCGGCTTGCTGTTCGCGCCGGAGCCAAGCGGCTTCAGTCGCTTGGGCTCTATTGTCGACGGCAGGCGACGGCGGGTAGGTGGATTCGCTATCATGCAGGCTTGACGGATTGGGGCTTCAGTTAAATTCAGTACCAGCCTTTTGGGGCCGCACCGGGCTGTCGGTGCGTAGAGGGAGCGGTTCGAAGCTATGGCCAAGAAATCGATCACCGACGTTGAAGTGACAGGCAAGAAGGTGTTGATGCGCGTGGACTTCAATGTCCCGCTGGATGGGGAGCGTATTACAGATGATCGGCGGGTCCGCATGGCGCTGCCGTCGATCCGTAGCGTGCTGGACCGCAGCGGCTCGGTGATTCTGATGAGCCACCTCGGTCGGCCGAAGGGCGAAGGGGCCGAGCCGAAGTTCAGCCTCGCGCCGGTGGCCAAGCGGCTGGGCGAGTTGCTGGGCCGACAAGTGAAGTTCGCGACGGACTGCGTGGGCGACGAAGTCACGAAGTTGGCGGACGGCATGGCGACCACCGGCGATGTGCTGCTGCTGGAAAACCTCCGCTTCCACAAGGCGGAGAAGAAGGGCGAGGCCACATTCGCCGACCAGCTCGCCGGGCTGGCGGACGTGTATTGCAACAACGCGTTCGGTACGTGTCACCGCGACGACGCGTCGATGGTGGCCGTGCCGCGGAAGATGAAGGAGCAGGGCAAGCCAGCGGTGGCGGGCGACCTGGTGGAGAAGGAAATCGCGTTCCTGAAGGAAGCGATCGAAAGCCCGCAACGGCCGTTCGTGGCGATCCTGGGTGGGGCGAAGGTGTCGGACAAGATCGCGGTGATCGACAACCTGCTCCAGACATGTGACAAAATTCTCATCGGCGGGGCGATGGCGTACACGTTCGCGCTGGCGCGTGGGAAGCAGGTTGGCGACAGCCTCGTGGAGAAGGACAAGGTCGAAGACGCGAAGCGGATGCTTGAAGCCGGCGGCGACAAACTCGTGCTGCCGGTGGACACGCATTGCGCGGATGACTTTGGCAATCCGACGCAGACGAAGTTTGTCGAGGGCGATATTCCCGATGGGTTCGAGGGGATGGACATCGGGCCGAAGTCGATCGAGCAGTTTGTCGCTGTGGTGAAAGATGCGAAGACGGTGGTGTGGAACGGGCCGATGGGCGTGTTCGAGAAGCCGCCGTTTGATTCGGGTACGAAAGCGGTGGCGGAGGCGATCGCCGAGGCGACGCGAAGCAACGGCGCGACGAGCATCATCGGCGGCGGCGACTCGGCGGCGGCCATCGAGATCATGGGCCTGGCCGACAAGGTCAGCCATGTCAGCACGGGCGGCGGCGCGAGCCTGGAAATGCTCGAAGGTAAGAAGTTCAACAGCGTGGAGCTGTTGGACGAGGCGTGAGCGGGCGTCGGGTGTCTGGATTTTAAGTTCGGAATAGCTCAGCTCAGCACCGAAGTCTACGGCTTGGCAACGCTGCGCTCGCATCGTGGATTGCCCGCATCAACCAGTGCCAACGTTCGCGTTTCATGCTGTTGCTCCTTGATGAGGAAAAGTTTGCAACACCAGTGTGGACGCGAGCTGTGCCGAACGAGCGGGGTTATATCAATTGCGCAACATGATGCCCGTCACGCCGTGGCTTTGATGATGCATGTCTGAGCATCATGTGAGCGTCGGATTACTCGACCGGTTCCATGCGCAGTTCGAGGCGGCGGCCGTCGCGGAGGGTGACCGAGCCGACCCATGAGCCGTCAGGCTGGGGGGCGAGGTCGAGCGGTTCGCGGACGTTTTCCAGTGACAACTCGGCGAGCGACTCGTCGCGGAAGCCTTGCAGGGCGTGTACGCGTTCGATGCGGATGGCCAGCTCGCGATCGGCGAGTGTGACGGGGACGATGTCGTTGCTCAGCGAGATCGATCGGCCGTCGGCTTGAAGATCGACGACGCCGAGCGTGAGGCGGGCGACGGGCTCGCGATCGCTTTGCGTCGGTCGTCCGTCGGGCGACATCACGTCGTAGTCGTTGCGGCTGCCGCGTGCGTGTATGAGGGCGACCACGCGGTAGCTGCCTTCGGACTCGGCGAGGCGGCGGGCGTAGATGTCCTGGCGGGCCGAGTCCCATGCGGACTGCAACTCGGTTCGCCCGGCGTCGCTCATTTCGCCGAAGCGATCGACCTGTTCCTGCACGGCAATGTCGTCGCCGCCGGCGGCGTAGACCAGTGCCGCAACCGCGCCGGCCGCGAGATTCGAGTCGGATGAAATCGCCAGTTCGAGCAGGTCATCTTCATTGCGAAACGGCTCGGTCCACTCGCCGGGCATGGGTGGGGAGCCCTCTGCGACGCGTTGGCCGAACCACTGGGGCAGGTTGTTGCGGCCTCGGCCGCTGCTGTCCATCGCGAGCAGGCCGGCAACGATGGATGCCTGGCCGACGGCGTGTTCGTAGATCAATTGCCCCACTTGCACGCGTTCGTCGGCGGACATGCTCGCGAGCGTTTCGCCCAGCGGCCAGTTTGAGCCGACCAGGGCCCGTGCGGCTTGTGACGCGGCGGCTTCGTCGGCTTCGACGAGCAAACGGAGCATGGCGGCGGCGGCGCGCTGGCCATCTGGCTGACGTTGGAGAAACGTGACGGCTTGCGGCGGGGTGGGCGACTGGCTGAGGGCGGCGTCGACCAGCTCGCTGTAGGGTGAGGGGGCGTCACGATCATCGCTGCCGCGCTGCGCCGGGCGAAAGCGGCCGCGGCGGTCATCGCCGGCGAATTCGAAGTTGCCCAGCGACTGCCAGGCGAGGGCACGCACGCGTTCGTGGCCGCTGTTTAACGAGCGGAACATCGCGTGGTTGGCGTTGTGAATCGGAATACGGCGGGTCAGGTCGATCGTCTCGGTCTCCGCCTGTTCGACGTCCGGCGGGCCGAACAGCGCGGCGATACCACGCTCGGCGGCCTCACGAACCCATGGCGCGCCCGTCGCGGCGGCGGCGATGACTTCGAGCGTCTGCTCCACGATGTTGGGGTTGGCATTGCCGAGCAGTTGTCGATCGAGCCAACCCGCGGCAAGCGGATGCTCGCCGGCGGAGGTGACGATGTAACGCACGGCCGAGGTCAAACGGTCAGATGACAGCCGATCGAACGAAAGATTTGACGAAACATAAACGATCGCTTCCTCTCGCTGATCGCTCACCGCTTCGATCAGTTCCGCGAGCACGAGCGCCGGGTCGGGGCCATCGCGGTCGGCGAGCACTTCGTTGGTCGCCTCGACCATCTGGCTCAGGCGGTTGGTGTCGCGGAGGTCGCCCTGGAGAATGCCGCGCAGCGACATCAGCTTCATTTCCGGGTCGGCCTGTGCGGAGGCGTGGCGCATCAGCGACAGCGCGCCCGAGCCGGGCCGGGGCGATTCGATCAGCGCGGTAAGCACGGTCCGCCGGGTGATCTGGTCGTCGCTGCTGAGCAGAGTCTGGAAGAGGTTGTACATCGCATCGTGCGGTTCGATATCGTTGATGACGCCGGCATTGACGACGGCGTATGCGACGAGTCGACTGCTCAGCGGATGGTCCGATTCGACGATGCGGTGGAGCGGTTCGATCATCGACCGCTCCGTGCCGCCGCGCCGTCCGCCCGCGCCGGCAAAGCTGCGCAGGGCTTCGAGGTCGCTCAGGCCGATGGCCCAGGGGAGCGAGGGCTGATCGCCGGTGATGTTGATCTCGCGGGTGGTGTCGGCGATTTCGTAGATGGCCCAGACGCGAGCCGGGCCTTCAAGCTCGAACTCGTCGGGCAGGTTCATAACTTCGGTGCGCAGTTGATTGAAGGCCCGCTGTTCTTCGAGGAAGGTTCGCTGGGCTTCGCGTCGGCGTTGGGCGAGCTCGGCGCGGTTGACGTTGCCGCCGGCTTCCATACGGCCGGGGCGGTCGGGCTGCATCTCGCGAAGGCGATCGGGGCGGATGCGAAGAATGTAAAGCTCCTGGCTATCCTGGAGCACAGCGTTAGGCAGGGAGCGTTCGAGTCGCCACTGCACACGACCGTCGGGTTGGATGGTGACGCGGCGGGCGAAGCGTGGCGCACCGGGGGGCAGTTGGTCGTCGCCCTGGTCTCGGGCGCCGCGCTGGCGTTGTTGGCGGGCGGGCTGGGGAGCGTCGTAGCCGTAGCCGTCGGGCATGTCCACCATTTGATTGCGACCAGCGCCGCGGCCGCGCCGGCTTTCGTCGGCGGCGTCGACAGGCTCGATCATCCACATGAGAAAGCGGCCGCCACGGACCGAGAGCGACGGCGACGTGCCAAGCTCGGCCTCGTCGTCGGAGGGCGTGATGATCAGGGGCAGCGCGAGTAGACGTCGGCCGACGTTGGGCTCGACCAACCATGCGGCGGTGTTGATGCGGTCGGGCAGTACGCCGGCGTGTTGAAGCAAGGGCTCGGCATCAAGCTCGAAGGTCGGCTCGGAGGCGTCACTTGGTTCGTCTGCTTGAACGGAGAAGGGCAGGGCCCACGCGAGCATCGCCGCGAGGGCAATGACCAGCCGAGCGGTTGCCGATGCTGGCCGATCGGCGAAAGCGATCCGTGGCCGCAAGCCAACCCGCATGGGCGAGGCTACTGACGCAATCAGACGGATCATTTGGCTGGTCATCTTCAAAACTGCCTCCAAAAGTGCAATCCCCTCAAATTTTTGAAAAACAGGCCACCGCACTCTGACGGCAGTCGGGATGCCCGGAAAGGTGAAAACGAGCCGTGATATCAAGGCACTGTATTATTTTACCCGGCTACACCATGTTTCGCATCTTAATGAGATAGTGTTTGCTGGGCGGTGATCATTGCCCGTCACAGCGCGGCGGCGAGTTGAGCAAACAGGCCCATGCCGGTTTGACTGATTGTGCGGTAGCCGCTGCGTTGGAGGGCCTCGCCGCCTTCTTTTTTGTTGGATTGCGAGACGCCTGTGAGCAGGCCATCGGGGGTGAGGTACTGTTGAAGTTGGACGAAGGCACGTTGGGCGGCGGGCAGAGCGTCGTCGGGCGCGAAGCCGTGGCGGTGGGCAAGGGCGAGGGCGGCGGCGATGCCGGCGGAGCCTGAGGTCTCGGCCTGGGTTTCGGGATCGTGCAGATAGCAGTTCCATACGCCGTCGTCGCGCTGGTGGTCGATGGCCCAGCGGTAGAGGCTTCGAGCTTCGGCTATGAGCTTGTCGAGCGAGCCGGGGGGTGACCAGTCTTTCAGCTCGATGATGGACCGGGTGATGCCGAGCATATGCCAGGCCGCGCCGCGTGCCCAGTTGCGGTAGGTGTGGGTGTTGGTTTCAAGTGTGTGTCGGAGGTAGAGGTCTTCGCCGACGCGGAGGCGGCGCTGTCGGCCGAGCAGTTGGGCCACGGCGAAGCGGGCGAGTTCGCGGTCCTGTCGCAGGCGGGCGAGCACGCTGAGCGGGTAGCCGACGGTCAGGCTGCCCTCGGCGGTGGCATGGCCGGCGCCGACGAGATCATCGTCGCCGGCGTGTTCGCGCCAGAAGCGAAGCGCGTCTTCGATGGCGGGGTGCTCTGGCCGATGGCGGGCGAGGGCGACGACGACGAGCGTGGCCTCGACATTATGGAACGGCTTGTCGCTGGCAAGGCCTTGCGGGTTTTCGTAGACCATGCGGTCGCCGGGGAAGAACATTGCGAGTTGCGTGAGCAGTGTTTCGCGTGCATGGCGAGCGATGGTGGGATCGGATGAATGGTTTGCGAGGTCGTCGAGGCCATCGAAGACGCAGCCCTGCATCCAGCCGAACTGCTGGAGGCTGGCCAGCGAGGTGAAGCAATCGTAGAAGGCGTCGAGCGGGTTGGCGTGCGGTTCGGTTTCGGGCAGCAGGTGTGGGAGGAGGGCTTCGTGGCCTCGGCCGCAGGGCTCGGGGTCGTAGAACAGCCAGAGCGGTGTCGTGCCCTCGGTGAGCGAGAGGGTGATGCCCTGCTCGATCGCGGCGTCAACATCGGTGGCGGCGAGGGGCAGTTCGAAGGGTTGAAGCACCACGCCGTAGCGGATGTCGAGCTTGCCAAGCGTGCGGTTACTGCCTGCCAGGGCGAACCGGAGCTGTTTTGGTTCGCGGTCATCGCTGGCGATGGTGACGCGCAGGCGGGCGGGGCAGTGGAGTGAGGCAGTGGTGGGCCAGGCCAGGCGAGCCGGGTCGCCGAGTTCGTCGGGTCGTACGGCGAACGCGCCCCAGCCGAAGGGGATTCGCCGCTGCGGCGGGTCCATGGCAACGGAGGGGGCGTGCACCAGTTCGGGGCGGAGGTACCTGGCGTGTAACGTGCTGCTGAGGTCGGGTGTGGAGGTCATGCCGTCATGATAATTGAAGATGGCGGACCGTTGATTGGCGATCGAAGAATGGGGCGAAGATCATTGATCTGTGTGTGAAATATGCAGATAATAAAGGGCGTTATATTTGATAGAGCATTGACGCCGTTCGCGGGAAGGAGCTTGCCATGAGCCGACGAACGCTGCATTGGCCGGTGGGGGTCTGGTTGACCGGGTTATGTGTGTTGCTGCTGCTGCCGGCGGCGGCGGTTGCTGATGAGCGGGCGGATCGCGAGCGAACGCAGCTGCGGGCGACCGAGGCACTCAACCCGGCTGCGCAGCGGCAGGCGAGCGAGGTGCGGGTGATACGTGACGAGCGGACGAATCGCCGAGCGTATGCGTACGAGGTGAACGGCCGCGAGCGGGTGAGTGTCGCACCGCCGCAGCGTGTCGATCGTGAGCCGAGGCGTGTGCAACGGACGACGCGCACGGCTGATGGTCGTCGCGTTGACGAAGCGGAACGCACCGCGACGCGTGATCTATCGAGCCGATACCAGCGGGCACATCATGATTCGTATGAGCCGGTGACGGTGACGCAGGCGGCGCATCGGTCGAGCGCCCGGGCGCGGGCAGAGGCGTCGGTGCGTGAGGCGAGCCGACGCGGGCATGTGCAGCGCGAGGCGTATGCGGGGTATCGACACACGCCGCGCTCGCGCGTTTCCGGATCGGTCGGCTACTACAGCGGGCCGACGTATGGCTATCGCAGTCATCGTCACTATCGCTACGACCGCGGCCCCCACTGGTACGACTGGCCGGTGAGCGTGGGGTATCACTACCACTACAGCTCACGGCATCGCCATCGCTTCGGCACGAGCATCGGCGTGCACCTCGGCTCGCCGCGCTATTGCAGCCCGCCGTTGCGATTTCACCATCGTCACCACCACCGTCATCGTGGCGGCAGCCGATTCTCAATTGACCTGCGGTTTTGATTGGCAGCCAGGCTACGACGCTCACGTCGTGGTGGTTGCAACGGGGCTATTAACGAGTCGGCCGAACAACGTCAGCGGCGATGTGCGTTCGATGCGGACTTCCGCGATCTCGCCAATGAGCGACGGGTCAGCGTCGAAGCAGACGATCAGGTCGCCATCGGTTCGGCCGGCGAGTTGTGTGACTTGCTCCGGCTTCTCCCAGCCCAGCTCCACGCCCCCCATGCCGCCATTGCTCTGCTTGCGCGACCGGGCGCTGAGCGACTCAACAAAGACGCGCACCGTCTTGCCGAGGTACGCCTGGTGCACGGCAGTGCTGGCGTCGGCTTGAATCGCGAGCAGCTCGTTGTTGCGACGTTTCTTCACATCGTTGGGCACGTCGTCTTCGAAGCGATCCATCGCGACCGTGCCCGGCCGGGGTGAGTACTTGAAGATAAAACTGTTTTTGAACCGACATCGCCGCAGCAACTCTGCGGTGGCCTGGTGGTCTTCTTCGGTTTCGGTGGGGAAACCGCAGATGATATCGGTGGCAAGCTCGGCGTCGGGCAGGTAGTCGCGGACACGATCGACGAGGTCGAAGTATTCCTCAACGGTGTAGCCGCGGTTCATTAGCTTGAGCAGGCGATTGCTGCCGGACTGCACGGGGATGTGCAGGTATCGGCAGATGCGCGGGCGGTCGCGCATGACTTCGAGAATGTCGTTGCCGAAGTCGCGAGGGAAGTTGGTGACATAGCGGAGGCGTTGCAGGTCGGGCACTTCGTCGTGAATGCGGGCGAGCAGTTGAGCGAAGCTGGTGGTCGTGTCGTTGAAGGTCGGGCTGGGGCCGCCCGTGCCTTTGTTGGGGGCGATGACCGTGCCCACCTGCGGCTGCACGACGTCGTTGATGGTGACGGCCGCGGCGGAGTCGAAGTGGTAGTGGTTCACCGTCTGGCCGAGCAGGGTGATCTCGCGGACACCGGCGTCGACGAGCTTGCGGCATTCTTCGACGATGTGGTTGGGGGGGCGATGCACCTCGCGGCCACGTGTGAAGGGGACGACGCAGTAGGTGCAGAATTTGTTGCAGCCACGGGTAATGCGAACGTAGGCGGATCGGCCGGCGCTGGATTGATCGTCGGCGACGAAGCTGCGCGAGAGGTCAATGCGTTCGAGTTGGTCTTCCTCGGCGGCGGCGAGGGTGGTGGATCGGCGGTGCGTGTTGCCTTGCAATGCGACGCCGACTGCTTTGATGCCGCCGCGATCGGGCAGTGCGGTTTTGACGGCGTTGTCGATGAGCATGGGGACTTTGTCGAGCTCGCCGGGGCCGCAAAGCAGGTCGACCTGTGGGTGTCGGCGGACCATGTCCTTGCCGTCGCGTTCGGCCATGCATCCGATGACGCCGAGTACGAGGTCGGGGCGGTCGGATTTTTTCCAGAGGCCGACCTCGCCGACGCGGGACCAGACTTTCTGCTCGGCGTGTTCGCGGACGGAGCAGGTGTTGTAGAGCACGACGTCGGCCTGCTTCCAGTCGTCGACAAAGCGATAGCCGAGGCTTTGAAGCTGTCCGCGGACGAGCTGCGTGTCGAGCACGTTCATCTGGCAGCCGAACGTCTCAAGGTAGACGGCTCGGCCGACGGCAGGGGCGGCATGGTCGGTGGGCTTGGCGGTCATGGTGGGGCCTGGGGAAGAAAAGGCCCATCATAGCGCGGGGTGAAGTGTGTAACAAGCGTTGATGCGGGGGAGGCTCGGGGCTGGGCATGAGGCGTCGCACGCCACGCATCTGGCACGGAGGTGGAATTGGGGGTTGGCCCCGATGGGCTTAGGTGGGGTAGGGGGCATACAGATTGCATGGAGAAACAAGTCGAGGCCACGCCTGAAGTTGTTACAACCGGTCGGTTCCCGGGTATGTGAGATGGGCGTGGCTGGCGGCGAGAAAGGCAAGGGGAGAGCGATGGCAGTTGATGGTGTGATGGTCCGTCGTCGGCAGACGGCGGTATGGCTGGGGAAATTGCTTGGCCGACGGTATGTGCTGGCGTGGGGCCTGTGCGTGGCGGGGGCGAGTCTGCACGCGGGACTGACGCCAGGCGCGGAAGGCGTGGCGTGGCAGGGTTGGGCGAGCGGGGTAGTGGCGATGACGGCGGTGCTGCTGGCGGTGTGGTGGGCGGAGCCTTATGTGGCGTACCGGTATCGGCGAAGGCGGTTTCGGCGGGTGCTGGCAGCGGAAGGGGGATGGCAGGCGTGGTCGCTGCATTTGCCGGCTCGGCCGTGGTCGCCGACGCGGGGACGCAGGCGGGGGGCGCGACGTCGGCGGACGGCGTCGGCAGGGGTGCGTCAGTTGCGTCAACAGGCGGCAGGGGAGGCGTCCGCCGACGGGCCGATGGGGCGGCTGCGGCCGGTGCGGTGAGTGTCGCGCTACGGGATTGGCGAGATGGTTTGAGACAAAAAAGAGGACGCCGGTTAGGGCGTCCTCTTTTAGGGGTATGACACTTCGGTGGATGCCTTTGCGGTGGCATCTACCGAGGGTAGTGAGTCGATCAGGCAGCGGCGAGGCGACGGCGACGGATCATGTAGCCGAGGCCGAGCACGCCGAGCATCGGGAGGCCGGCCAGCGCCGCGGCGGGCGTGGGCACGACGACCGAAGCGTGGAACTCGGTGGAGTTGTCAATCGAGTTGCCATCGTAGCGGAACTCGGTGTAAAGGCCGTTGTAGGCTTCACCCGGGGTGAACCACTGCGAAACGTCGATGCCAGCGAACGACGAGCCAGAGAAGACACCGTTGTTCGTGCCGCCCGAAACCAGGAACGGGCCGACATCGCCACCGATGTTGAACACCTGACCGTTGACGAAGTCTGCCGAGTAGGTGTTGCTGCTGAGGTCCGTGACGGTGAAGCCACCATCGACGACGTAGCCGTTATTGATCACGATCGAGCCAACGAAGTCCTGAATACCGGTCAGGCCGACCTGCTCAACGCTGTTGATCTGGATCGAGTCGAGGTTGGTCAGATTGCCGAAGCTCAGTGACAGGATGCCGGAGGCGCTGGAACCGAAAGAGTCGCCAGCGACGCCGTCCCAGTCGGCCACAACATTGTTGATGTCCATACGCAGCACGGTGGCGGCGTCCGCGTCGGCAGCGCTGAAGCCGAGGGTCATACCCAGGGCAAGCGTGGCCGAACCCATAAACTTGGTCATTTTGGAAAATTGCATAGTAAGAGTTCCTCCCTACCTTTGTGATTCGTTTGGCCCTGCATCGACGTTCGATGCACAAAATCGGAGCCAATACTTAATTCTGTGAATCTGGTTAAAGTTTCTGTTCTGTGTCTGCCGATACAGGTGTCGCTGAGTTATTTGCTCATACCCTGTCGTTCCCCTTTCAACGACTGGGTCGGCGAGATTATTTCGCCAGCTTTCACCAGTCATCGATGTTTTGTTGTCAGGCCGATCTGGACTACATCTGCCGAAAAGCGGCAGTAACGCCACTTCGCGGTCAGATGCCGCAAATCTTTGGTGGGAACTTATTAAGGTCCGCTTTGCGTGGTTGCTGGCCGGTGAGAAATGTTCCCCCTCTCAAAGAGGCCCATCTCACTTCGCGTCCCCCGCTCGCCCTCACTGTCTCCCTCACTACTAAGTATGAGACTACCACGGGTACGGGGGTTGTCAAGAAGATCTGATCGGGAGAAGGCCCGATCACGAAATGTTTGCGCCAGCGGCGCTTGTGTAACGATTGTAGGGATTGTACGGATTAGGGCCGAGCGATCGTTACAATCTACCTATCCTAAGGACCCGGCAGGTGGTGACCAGCACGCCGATTGGCCGACCCTGTAGGGCGGTGGTGTCGTAGGTCATGGTGCGAAATGAGGTTAGCGTTGGAAGGTGGCGGGCATGACGCGAAGTGAGATGTTGCAGCGGGTTCAGGCGGGGGACGGGCTTTGGGACTTCATCATCGTCGGCGGTGGGGCGACCGGGCTGGGTGTGGCGGTGGACGCGGCCAGCCGAGGGTACCGGACGCTGCTGCTGGAGCAGAGCGATTTCGCGAAGGGGACGAGCTCGCGGTCGACGAAGTTGGCCCACGGCGGCGTGCGATATCTACAGCAGGGCAACGTATCGCTGGTGCTCGAAGCGCTGCGTGAGCGGGGGCTGATGCGGCAGAACGCGCCGCACCTGGTGCGCGACCTGCCGTTTGTCGTGCCGAATTACGTCTGGTGGGACAAGCCGTTCTATGGGGTGGGGCTGTGGGTTTATGACAAGATGGCGGGCAAGATGGGCTTCGGCCGATCGCGGACGCTGTCGCGCGAACAGACGCTTGAACGTATCCCGACGGTGGAAACGCAGGGCCTGCGCGGCGGGGTAGTCTACTACGACGGCCAATTTGACGATGCCCGGCTGGCAGTGAACCTGGCGCAGACGGCGGCGGAGCAGGGGGCGGTTGTACTCAACTACATGCGCGTCACGAAACTGGTCAAGCAGGCGGGTGTGATCACCGGGGTCGCGGCGACGGATGCTGAAACGGGGCAAGCGTACGAATTCAAAGCCAAGGTGGTGATCAACGCGACGGGGGTCTATACCGATGCGGTGCGGCGGATGGATGATGCGGACGCGCCGGCGATGATTCGGCCGAGCCAGGGGGCGCATATCGTGCTGGACCGCTCTTTCTTGCCGGGCGACGCGGCGATCATGGTCCCCCATACGGACGATGGGCGGGTGTTGTTTGCGATTCCCTGGCTGAACCGTGTGATGGTGGGGACGACGGACACGGCAGTGGACGAGACGCCCCTGGAGCCGAGGCCGTTGCAGGCGGAGGTTGATTTTCTGCTGTCGCATGCGGGGCGGTACCTGGTGAATGACCCCGAGCCAGCGGATGTGCTGAGCGTGTTTGCCGGGCTGCGGCCGTTGGTGGTCTCCAGTGGCTCGGGAGAGAAGGGCGATAAGCGGACCTCGGTGATCTCGCGCGACCACACGATACACATCTCTGAGACAGGGCTGGTGACGGTGGCAGGCGGGAAGTGGACGACGTATCGCAAGATGGCGGAGGACGTGGTGGAGCAGGCGGCGTCGCTGGCGGGGCTGGACATGAAGCCTTGCGTGACGCAGACGCTGGCGATTCATGGGCATCACGAAAACGCGGCCGAGTTCGATGAACTGTCGGCGTACGGCGCGGACGCGCCGGCGGTGCGTGAGCTGATTGACAGCGACCCGGCGTATGGCGAACGGATGCACGCGAACCTGCCCTATCGCGTGGGCGAAGCGGTGTGGGCGGCGCGGAACGAGATGGCCCGTACGGTGGAGGACGTACTCGCCCGACGAACGCGGGCGCTGCTGCTCGATGCGCGGGCGAGCGTGGCGGCGGCGCCGAAGGTGGCGAAGGTGCTCGCGGCGGAGTTGGGGCATGATGACGCGTGGGCCGAGCGGGAGGTGTTGGCGTATACGGATCTGGCGCGGCAGTATGTGTTGCCGTTGGCGTGAGATGATGATGCTGGCAGGCGATGCCGCTACACTTGTGCGCCATGCCTTTAATGATTGATGGTCATCTTGATCTGGCGATGAACGCGCTGCTGTACGAGCGCGATCAGTTGCTTGACGTTGCGGCACTGCGCGAGCGTGAGAAACGTGGCGTGGCGGACGATCGCGGCATTGCGAGCGTTAGCCTGCCGGAGCTGCGGCGGGCGGGTGTGGCAGTGGTGATGGGGACGTTGATTTCGCGATGCAAGCCTTGGGTGGACGCGTCGCGGCCGATTGCTCGCATTGATCTGGATCATCCGCATCCGAGTATGAGTTACGCGATGGCCCATGGGCAGCTTGCGTACTATCGGCAGCTCGAATCGCAGGGCGAACTGCGCATTATTACCGATGGCAAGACGTTGGACGCGCACCTATCTCAATGGGAGACGATTGATGTAGACCCCAAGACCGCGCCGCCGCCGATCGGGTTGGTGGTATTGATGGAAGGGGCGGACCCGATCGTCGCACCAGAGCAACTGGTGCAGTGGCATGAGCAGGGGTTGCGCGTGTTGGGGCTGGCGCATTATGGGCATAGCCGATATGCAGCGGGCACGCCGTCGCGAGATCCGTCGAGCTTTGAAAAGGACGGGCCGTTGACGCCGTTGGGCGTTGAGCTGCTGAAGCAGGCGGACGAGTTGCCGATGGCGGTGGATTTGTCACACCTCAGCGATGCGAGTTTTTACCAGACGATGGATTGTTATGGCGGGGTGGTGTGTGCGAGTCATACGAATTGTCGTACGCTTGCGAATACGCCGAGGCAGTTCAGCGATCGGCAGATCAAGCTCATCGTTGAGCGCGGCGGCGTGATCGGGCTGGCGATGTACAAAGGGATGATCCGTTGGGACGACGGCGATCCGCCTCGTGCGCAGGTGCGGTTGCAGCATGTCATCGAGCACGTTGACCACATCTGCCAACTCGCCGGCTCGGCGAAACATGTCGCGCTGGGGACGGACCTCGACGGCGGCTTCGGCGTTGAATCGACGCCCGCTGACCTGGACAACTACGATGACCTGCACAAGCTCGGCCCGATGATGCGCGAGCGCGGCATGACTGACGACGACATCGCAGACTTCTATCACGGCAACTGGCGACGGTTTCTGCACGATGCGATGGGCGCGCCCACGGCGTAATGGCAGGCGATCGCGATCCGCTGAGCTTCGCGGCTAATTTTGAGAACGGCACTTGATCCGCGACCACACTTCGTCGACGGATACTTTCGCAACCAGTGTCTGGTCGTTGGCGTCGCGGTAGTCATGAACGCCGACGTTGACCGCGGGACGGACGACGTCATCGTCGCGGCGGTAGGGGCCTACGAGCGCCGGGTCAGTCGGGCCGAAGATGGCGACGGTCGGACGGTCGAAGCCGACGGCGATGTGCAGCGCTGCCGAGTCGTTGCAGACGAGCAGGCTTGTCTCGCTGAGCAGGGCCATGAGTTGGCCGACGCGTGTGGTGGGCAACAGCACGCGCTCGCGCATCGCAGGCGGCAGCGCGTCGAGCAGTGGTTGCACCTGGTCGCGTTCGGATGGCGCTGCGAGAACGATGAGGTGTTCGCCCGCGACGCCGGTGTCCAGCAGTCGGCGGGCGATGTCGGCATAGCGGTCGATCGGCCAGCACTTGCTCAGCCAGCGTGCGGTGGGGGCGATGCAGGCGTAGCGTCGCGGCGCGAGGCTGTGGTCAGCGAGATAACTGTCGAGCCATTGGCGGTCGGCTTCGCCGAGGTAGAGTCGCATGTCGTCGGTGGTGGCCAGGCCGTCGGCTTTGAGCAGGCCGAGCATGCGATCGACGGCGTGGATGCGGTCGCTGATGTCGTGCCGGACCGTGTAGCCGAGGAAGCCCCACTCGCGGGCGTTGGCATAGCCGACGCGTCGGGGGGCGCGGGTGAGCCATGTGAGCAGGCCGGAACGGAACAGGCCCTGGATGTCATAGACGACGTCGTAGTCGGCGTGGCGAAGCTGCTTGCGCAGCCCGAGGGCGGCACGGGTGGCGGAGGGGCGGAGGCCGGCGAGGTGGAGGGCGTCGCGGTCGAAGAGGATGACGCCGTCGAGCATGGGGTGGTGCTGCACGACGTCGGCATAGCCGGCGTTGATCAGCCAGTCGATATGGGCGTGGGGCAGGCGCTGGCGGAGGGAGACGAGCGCGGGCACGGAGCGTGCGACGTCGCCCAGCGCCGACGGCCGAACGATTAACACACGGCCGGGGTCTGCGGATTGGTTTGGCTTCGCATCGTCGGTCATTCCCGGCTAATATAGTCGGCTTCGACGTTCGCGTGGGGCGGGTCCGAGAACCCGCTGCTCGCGTTTGACCCTATACCGCCGCCGGGCCGTTTCCTCATGAGCAGCTTTGCCCTTGTTAGCGACATCCACGCCAACGCCGACGCCTTCCGCGTTGTGCTCGACGACATCCGCAAGCGCGGTATCGAAGACGTCTATTGCCTGGGCGACATCGTTGGCTACGGGCCGAACCCGGTCGAAAGCCTCGACATGGTGATCGAGCACTGCAAGTTTGCGCTGATGGGCAACCACGACTTCGCTGTGCTGTTTGAGCCCACGAGTTTTAATGCGAGCGCGGAGCAGGCGGCGTTCTGGACGCGTCGGCAGTTCGAGCTTGAGCCTGATGCGCAAAAGCGACGGAAGCGGTGGGAGTATCTGGGCAGCCTGGTGATTCGCAAGCGACATCTCGATGCGCTATGGGTGCACGCGTCGCCGCGTCGGCCGATCAACGAGTACATCTTTCCGGATGACGTGGTGACGGCGCCGACAAAAATGCAGCAGATCTTCGACCGCATTGATCGGCGGTGTTTCTGCGGGCATACGCACGTAGCGGGTGTGTTTACAGATGAGCCGGACTTCTACCCGCCGGAGGACCTCGGCGGGGCGTACCGGTTTGTGGATGATGAGAAGTTCATCCTGAACCCCGGCTCGGTGGGCCAGCCTCGCGACCGCGACCCGCGCGCATCTTACTGCATCGTGCACGACGACCGGGCTGAGTTCGTCCGCGTTGAGTATGACGTGCCGAAGGTGGTGGAGAAGGTCACCGCGATCGTCGAACTGAGCGACTTCCTGGGCCAACGGCTACTCGATGGCCGGTGACCCGACCTGCTGCTGTGGTTCCCGGGCGAACCGACCGAATGCACGCATGTGGGCACGAACTCCGGCACGCCATGGATGGAAGACGAAAGCATCTGAACCCGACGTGATCAGGGTGCGGCGATCATGCGCAAAGCGGCGAGCGTGACAGTCAAGTTGACTGCTTTGCCTGCTTCGACGAGATCGATTCCAACTGCTCCAGCGTGGCGGCCACCAGCGCGTCGCCGCCGTCGGGGCTTTGGAACAGGGCGCTGGTCGCCTCATATCCGCCTTCATCGACCGCTTCGCGGGTGACCAGATAGCCGCCGTTTTCACCGTTCGCATAGGTGATCAACTGCACATTCGCGTGCCGAGCCTTCACCTTGAGTCCGAACTCAACGAAGACCTCGCCTGGCCAGGCGATGAAAG
The DNA here is from genome assembly GCA_041821185.1 of Phycisphaerales bacterium AB-hyl4. Classification (NCBI taxonomy): domain Bacteria; kingdom Pseudomonadati; phylum Planctomycetota; class Phycisphaerae; order Phycisphaerales; family Phycisphaeraceae; genus Natronomicrosphaera; species Natronomicrosphaera hydrolytica. Next base: position 467,346 of record JBGUBD010000002.1, read on the forward strand.
TCCAAGGCCCGACGGTGATAAGTTGAATCTCAGTTGGGCTTCGCATGTCGATCGCGGCCTGCATGCCGCCCTCGGCTGCCGCGCGGGTCAGGTTCAAGGTGCGCTGCGCACCGAACCAATCCACCTCGGCGGTGCGGACCTTCGGCCGAGGAGCGCCCTGCTGACGAAGCGACTCGAAACGCTCGGCTGACGCGGTGAGCCGACGCTCGGCTTCGTCCAGCTCCGGCAGGCGTCTGGCAGGCAGTTGAAGTTGACTTGATTGGCATGAGACGGGTAATTCCGCCCGCCACTCAAGGTCTTTCGCCGCCTGCAGCAGCCGTTCGCCCAGCATCTCACCCAGGCGTTGGGCTTCTGCAAAGGTGTTGGCTTGCGTGACGTGGCGGGGGCTCTGGTTGCCCGCCACGCCGGTGAAGTAGAGCACGGGCGTGTCTTCGCCCAGCCAATGCTGTTGGAGGTATTGCCGGGTATAGGCGGGGAAATCGCCGCTGAACAGCGTCGAGTCTTCGTGCAGCACGGTGGGGTGCATGCCGTAGACGGTCATCGCGGCGATCGGCTGCTGGTCACTTGCTCGCCGAAGCACCAGCAGGGGAGCTTCCGGATCGGTGGGCCCGTCGGGATCGCGGCGGTTGCCGCCAATGCCCGTCGCGTCGGCAACCACCATTGCGGCCTCCGCTTCGACCATTGAAGCGTGCGCTTCCCGCACCGCCTTGACCACAGCGTCCTCGCACTGTTGGACTATCTGCTCGTCCACGGCGGGGATCGTCGGGTCGCCATTGTCGGTGATGTACCGCGTGGTCTTCGGGCCCGAGTGCGTATGGGTTGCGGCGATCAGCACATGGGTCGGCGGCAAACCCAGCTCTGCCTCCAGCCTGGCACGGATTCGGCCGGCCATGGCGTGCGTGATGAACAGCACGTCCACCGCTGCGAGGGCTGTGGTTTGCTCCCCATCGCTGAGGCACATCGCCGAGGCCAACAGCGGGTCGTGCGTGCCAGTGCTATCACGCTGCACATGGGGATAGCCTGCAAGATAGACAGACCGCTTTGGTGTCCAATCAATTGTGCTGGCACCGGCGGAAAAGAGGTTTGGCATAGGATTGAACTCCACAAGCGGGCCAGCGGATTGATCATGGCAGATCGTCGAACACCCAAGGGGGCGGAAACGATCTTTAACCAAGCCAGGCATGTTTGCCAGTATTTAACAGGATTTCCCACGGCCGATCCGACAACGCGGCCACGAAATTGTCATTATAAATTATTGCTCGGCGTGTTGCCCGGCTCTGGCATAAAGCAGTTATGACAGACGTGATCGCCGAGCAACCCAATGCTTCTTATCGTCGTGTCGCCGCGGCGCTGCGTACCCGCATTCTCGCGGGCGAGTTGTCGCCGGGGCAGCAACGCCCGGCCGAGCTGGCGCTGGTTTTCATACTTCCGTCGAATGATTGTGGCAGGTTCATTGCGGCTCGCCACGACCGGCCGTTGCCTCCAACACGGCTTGAAACAGCTCGCGCACCTGCGGCTTGGTGACCTTGCCCATCGCGTTGCGTGGCAGGTCGTCGAGCACCTTCAGCGATTGCGGCACTTTGTACGCTGCCAGGTGTTGCTTGCCCCAGCTTCGCAGGCCGGCCAGGTCCAGCGACTGCCCCGGCGTCAACGCCGCCGCGAGGCAGACGCGCTCGCCCCATTCGTCATCCGGTACACCCACCACGGCACAGTCGCGGATCGCAGGATGGGTGCGCAACACCTCTTCGATCTCCAGCGCGGAGACCTTGTAGCCGCCGGTTTTGATGATGTCGACGCTCGATCGGCCGAGGATGCGGTAGTAGCCGTCGTCGAGCACAGCCACGTCGCCGGTCTTGAACCAGCCATCGTCGGTAAAGGCCTCGGCAGTAGCATCCGGGCGGTTCCAGTACTCGCGGAACACGACCGCTCCCTTGATCTGGATTTCGCCCGACGTTTCGGCAGTGGGCTGGGCGATGACGCCGCCTTGCTCGTCCGCCAGACGCGCTTCGACGTGGGGCAGCGGTTGGCCGATGTGACCGGGTCGGCGTTCGCCCTTGAGTGGGTTGGAGATGCCCATGCCGATCTCGGTCATGCCGTAGCGTTCGAGCAGCGTGTGGCCGGTCAGGCCGCGCCATTTCTCCAGCACACTCACCGGCAGCGCGGCCGACCCGGAGACCATCAACCGCAGGTTCGCGGCGCCGTCGCTCCATTTCGCCTGCTGCTCGGGCGACGCGTCGTCGTAAGCCGAGATGAGCTTGGCATAGATCGTCGGCACGGCCATGTAGAGCGTCAACTCACCACCGGCCAGGTAATCCCACACCTGCTTGGCATCAAACTTCGGCAGCATGTGACAGGTCGCCCCGGCCCAGAGGGAGCAGCCAAGCACGTTGATCACACCGTGGATGTGATGCAACGGCAGAGTGTGCAGAATGCAGTCGTCGGCCGACCATTCCCACGCTTCGACGAGCGAGGTGATCTGCGCTTCGATGTTGTGGTGCGTCGTCACCACACCCTTGGGCCGACCCGTCGAGCCGCTGGTGTAGAGCATCATGGCCCGCCGTGCAGGGTCGATGTCGGGCAAGGCGCTTTGCGTGGTCGACGAATCCAATTCGGTAGTGCTCAGCAGTCGAAGCTCACGCTCCGAAGCGATGCCTTTCACACGATCGACGAAGTCCGGATGCACCACGATTGTGTCGACTTGCGCATCGTCGATCACGTAGGCAAGCTCTGGCTCCGGATGCACCAGGCACAGCGGCACCGCCAACCCGCCTGCCAGCCAGATGCCCCACTGCACGCGCACATAGTCCAGCCCCGGCGGTACGAGAAACGCGATCCGTCGCTCAGCCAGATCGTTATCGCCAGCCAACAACGTGTGCGCCGTCGCGGTTGCCCCCTGAAGCAGTTGCTCATACGTAAACGCACCGTCGGATGTCACCAGTGCTCGACGTTGGCCGTGCTCCTGGGCTCGGGTGATCAAGGAAATGGTCGATGGACTCATGGTTCTGCTGCTCCGCGAGTAGATGTTTGAAAAAACGTGACACGTGCCGTTGGCGTGCTCAGGCTGAGATGCCCAGTTGCAGCATCTTGTCCAGTTGCGGCGTGACGACGCACTGCCCCTGGTGAAAGCGACGCTGGTGGTCATCAATCTTGTCCAAGGCGTAGAGGTAGTTGGCGGTCATGCCGAACGATTCGCTAATCCCTTTGGCGCTGGTGTCACTAAGGTAGTTCAAGTTGTAAAGCATCGCGCCGTTGCGAAAGTGAAAGTGGGCCACCGGGTCCAGCGGGGCGCCGCGACGCTTTTCATGCACCACGTAAAAATGCGCCAATCGCAGCAGTCCACCTTTCAGGGGGTAGCATAGCTCCGGCTCCCGCCATCGCTCGCCGGCGAGCAGTTCGTTCAATTGTGCAGGCAGTGCGTCCACTCCCGGAACGGCCCGGCGAATGACGTCCAGGTCCTCAGGATCAAAAAACGCGTCCAGCGACTGCCCGTACAGGGCGCGCTTGCGACCCTCCGGTGCGTCCTGCAACACCGAGTGGAGGTATTTGCGAAAGCCGGGCATCGGGCTGAGTGTTGAAAATCGACGCAGGCTCGGGTAGTCCTGCCGCAATTGTTCGACTGCCATCTTGATCAGCGAGTTGCCCAGGCTGATACCGCTGAGCCCTTTCTGCGTCGCGTTGATCGAGTAGAACAAAGCCACGCTCGGTTCGTGCAATGTACGCACGCGGCGTTGCTGAAACAGCCGATCGATCGAACTGCCGATCGTCTGTGTCAGGGCGATTTCCAGAAAGATCAACGGCTCGTCCGGCATGTTCGGGTGATACAGCGCATAGCAGAGGCGATCGCGATCCAGCCGTTGTCGCAGCGTTTCCCACTCGCTCATTGGATGGACGACTTCGTAGGCCATCAGCTTCTCCAACTGCGCCGCCGAAGTGGTCTCCCACCGGATCGGTACGAGCTGAAGAAAGCCGAAGTTGAACCATGAGCGAAACAGATGCAGCAGGTCTGCCTCCACCAGGCGCAGACACGCCGCCTGCCGATGCACGCGCATCAACTCGCGCAGTTCCGCCCGCATGTCCACCAGAAACTTGATCCCACCGGGCAGATTGACGAACTGCCGTAGCAGGTGTAGTCGCGGAGGCTCCCACTGCTCCCGCAGGGCCAGCAGGCGATCGATGTCTTCTTTGCAGTCCAGATCAAATCCGCCGGGCACGGCAGCAATGGCGTCCGGGTCCGTCGCCAGCGGACTTTCCAGGTTACGGGCGAGGTAGGTAAAAAACTCGATCTTCTCGGTGGCATCCCATCGGTCATATCGCTGCTGAAGCGTTTGCAGATAGGGACGGATCGACGGATCGTGCAAGTGCTCCATCGCCTCGGCGAGCAACGGCATGAACTCGTCGGTAAGGCCTGGCATGTTGAATTTCCTTGGGTGCCGTTCAGTAACACACCATGGGTTCTTGCGTGCGTGCAAGGCCAGGTATTTCGGGTCAGCAACTATAGCACCCTTGCCATCGAACCAAGTCTACGCCGATCGTCGGCAAACGCGGGTGACGAGCGAGCCATTAGAATGATTTAAGGCACCCCCGTGGTGAAAGGTCCATGCCATAATGCTGATGTCAAATTTTACAGGACAGAGCATTGTGGTCAATGGGACGTCACCTCCCGGGTCCGTGTGAACTCGCGGCGCAGAGAGGCGGCCCACTGGCGGGCATCGTCAGTGGGGCGGGGCTGGTACGCTGCGAGTTGCCGGTTGCGAGAGGCATGGCCGATGGTCTCGTAAGATGCGGAGGACCTCCTTGATCGCTGCGGGATGCAGCGGTACCGAATGATCCGACAGTGGGATCACCAACTCCGATTCGCCTTGCGGAAAATGTGCGCTTGCATAGGGAACGAGCCCGTCGGTGGTGTTGGCCCAGTCGTGCTGGCCGTGGTCGTCGGTGTGTCGAGGTGGCGCTGAGTTGATCCGAGGTCAATGCACTGCGTTGCAAGGCAGTCATCGCCTTCGTGAGTTTGGGTTCCCCCTCGTGTCGATACGGCTTAGCGTAGCCCGTCGGGCACGGAAATGCATCTGTCGCGTTGATCTGCCCGGACTACCCGTGTTTCTAAAGCGGTGCGGTTGCTCAATATGGGCTGGCGGATACGATAGCCGAGCCTTTTAGTACAGCTGACGTGCGAGGGAGAGCAATCGTCGGCTGCGCGGACGCGACCCCCCAAAGCAGGAGTGAAACATTGGCTGAGCGAAAGACCGCCCTTGCGTTTCTTGCCCACCCGGACGACGCGGAGATCCTCTGCGCCGGCACGCTCATCCGCCTTCGCGAGCTCGGCTGGGCGGTGCACATCGCCACCGCCACCGCTGGTGACTGCGGCAGTGCGACGCTGCCAGCCGACGAGATCGCCGCCATCCGCCGTCAAGAGGGGGCGAAGGCGGCGGAGTTGATCGGCGGAACCTATCACTGCCTCGGGGAACGTGACGTTAACGTCATCTTCAACCACGAAGCCAACACCAAGGTGATCGACCTGTTCCGCAAGGTCAACCCCACGCTCGTGTTCACACATCCGCGACACGACTACATGCTCGACCACGAGCAGGTCCACCTACTGGCGCGCAGCGCGGCCTTCAGCTTTGCGGTTCCCAACGCGTCGAGCCTGCCATTGCCGGAGGACGCGCACGTGCCGCACTTGTATTATGTGGACCCGATCGAGGGACTGGACCCGTATACCGGCGAGCCCGTTACCCCGACAACGGTGGTCGATATCTCGGCGGTGCTGGATCGCAAGGCCGAGATGCTCGCCTGCCATGCGAGTCAGCGTGAATGGCTTCGATCGCATCACGGCATGGACGAATACATCGAGGCGATGAAACGCCACGCCGCCGCGCGTGGCCGCGAGCGTGGCTTTGCCGCCGGTGAAGCGTTTCGCCAGCACCTCGGCCACGCCTTCCCACATGATGACCTGCTGGAAAGCTTACTTGTCTGACTTGAACCGCAACTGAAAGGGATTACGCCATGCCTCGTCCGATCAGCAAAGTCGCTCCCGCCTGGTGGGATTACACCACGTTGGAAGGCGATCTTCTCGAAGATGCCGCGAAGCTCGACGAGCGTAAGCTCAAGGGTCTGTCGCGTGAGGGATTTCAGGTTCATTTTTATGACTCGCTGGAAGAGCTTTACACTGCCGAGGCGTTGGAGTACGTCGACGCCTGGCTGCAGAGCACGCCGGACAATCCGACGGGGATCTGCGGCCCGATCGGCCCGACGGAGCAGCTGCCGCTGGTGGCCCGCATCGTCAACGCCATTGGTCTTGACCTGAAAAAGCATGACGCTCACTTCTGGGGCATGGACGAGTGGATCGACGAAAACGATGAACCGGTCGGCCTCGACTTCCCGCTGGGCTTCGCGAAGGCGGACATGGAGCTTTGCTTCAACCGCATCGATAAGAAACTGCGGATGCCCAAGGAAAACCTGCACTTTCCCATCGGCGACCTTGGGGCGTACAGCAAAAGCTACGACGATGTCCGCTGCCTGGTCATGCAGGGCGGGCAGGGCGAAGTGAAGCATTGGGCCTTCAACGACCCGCCCAAGCGCAGCGGCAAGTACAAGGACGCGCCCCCGCCACCGAGCGAGTATCGCAAGCTTGGTACGCGTGTCACCGACCTGCACCCCATGACCGTGATTCAAAACGCCCGCACCAGCGGCGGCGGCTATGTGCCCAGTGTGCCCACGCGTGCGTGCACCGTCGGCCCGGTCGAGACGTGGAAGGCGGAGAAGGTCAGCATCTGGCACCCGGGTTATCACGACAACCCGTTCGGCATGCGACTGTCGGCCCTGATGATCAGCAAAGGCATCGCCGACACCAGTGTGCCCATGAGCCTGCTGGCCGAGCATCCCAACGTCCACTTCCACTATTACCGGGGCGGCCTCGGCAAGGTCGAAACCAAGATGCTCTGATTCACCGGCTCCGCCTCGGCGGACGCATACGGTAAGGATTGCTGATGACCGTTCGCTCCATCCTCCTCGGCTTGGCGCTTGGCGTGTTCGTTTCGGCGTTCACACATTTCAACGACATGTTCATCCAGGGCAGTTGGTTCATCAGCAATCACCTGCCCATCGGTGTGCTTGGCGTGCTGGTTGTGGGCATTCTGGTGCTGAATCCTTTGCTGCGCGCCATGGGCAGCGGCTTGTCGTTGCGGGCGGGGGAGTTGGCGATCATCGTCGCGCTGGGGCTGGCGTCATGTGGTTGGCCGAGCTTCAGCTACTTCCGTTATTTCGTCACGATCACCGCGTTTCCCGCGCATGGGCAGGGCACGCAACCGCACTGGCAGTCCAGCGGTGTGATGCGTTACCTGCCCGGCGGCGACCCGCAACTGGCCGAGGGGCATGTGCAGGACTGGTCGGCGCTGGTTTTGGCGGTGGCGGACGAGCAGCAGCGTGATCGCGAGCCGGTGCTGGAGCGGATGTGGTCGCTTTTGCCGAGCGGTCAGCAGAACATCATCCAGCGTTTCGCCGATCAGGGGAACGTGCCGCTGGACTCGCGTGCGGTGGTGCTTCGTGCGGTGAATGTGGCGCTGACGTCGGGCGACCTGACGCCGCAGCCGCCGCCAGAGATGGATGCGTTGCCCGCGCCGATGCGCGGGTTGGTCGAGGCACATGGGGATGAGCCGTTGACCGGCCGGGCGCTGGTTCGGCTGAACCGGTGGTGGTTGACGAGCGTGTTGCCGGAGGCGGTGATGCCGCCGCCGCGGGGTGATGGCGTGATGCTGCTGGGCGCGGCGCCGGGGCATGACGTGCTGGACACGGTGGTGGCGGGCGCGGACGCGCCGTTGGGCATAAGTGAGTTGCCGTGGTCGGCGTGGTGGCCGGTGATTCGGGTGTGGGGCTCAATCGGGCTGCTGCTGGGGTTGGCGAGCTTGTGTCTAACGTTGATCGTGCACCCGCAGTGGTCGCGTCGCGAGCTGCTGCCATACCCGATTGCGCGGTTTGTCAATGAACTGAGTGAACGCGACGGCGACGCCTGGCTGCCGCGGATCGCCAGCAGTCGGCTGTTCTGGTTCGGCATGGGCGCGATGGTGCTGGTGCACGGCGTGAACGGCCTGCACGCATGGTTCGAGGCAGTCCCGGAGATTCCGTTGCGGCTGGCCTTTGAACCATTGTCCGAGCTGTTCCCGACCTTCTCGCGGGTGTCGGGGACGGGTGAGCTGTTTCGGCCTTACATCTACTTCTCGGTGATCGCGTTCTGCTTCTTCCTGGCCACGCCGGTGTCGTTCTCACTGGGCGCGTCGACGTTCGCCTACGGCCTACTTGGCGCGGCGCTGCTGTCCGCGGGGATCAGCTTCGACAACGAATACATCGGCGCGGGCAAGGGCAACATGCTGCGATTCGGCGCGTACGTCGGCATGGCGGGCATCATTCTTTACATCGGTCGGCGGTATTACCTGTCTGTGGTGGCCTCGGCGGTCGGCTTGCCTCGCGCAGCCGACGTGCCAAGCTACGCGGTATGGGCAATGCGCGGGCTGGTGGTGCTGTTCGCGGTGTTGGTGGTGCTGTTTTACACCGCCGGGCTGAGTTGGGGCATCGCGAGCGTGTTTATTCTGATGTTGCTGCTGCTGTTCCTGGTGGTGACGCGAATCGTGGTCGAGACGGGGATGTTTTTCGTGCAGGTGTGGTGGATGCCGGTGGGCATTCTCACGGGCCTGCTGGGGTTTGAGGCGATCGGGCCGACGACGTACCTGGTGCTGGCGATCGGCAGTGTCTTACTGGTGGGCGATCCGCGCACGTTGTTGATGCCCTACCTGGCCAACGGTTTGCAGGTCGCCGAGCGCGCGGAGGCGGCGAAGCCGGGGCGGTTGGCGCCGTGGCTGACGGTGATGCTGCTGGTGGGTTTCGTGGTAGCGGGGGTGGCGTTGTTCAGTCTGGCGCACAATCGCGGGCCGGGCATTGCGAGCACCTGGGATACCCAGACACTGCCGAACATGCCCTTTGAGTTCGCATCGCGTTACATTGCCGAGAGCTCGGCACAGGACACGTTAAGCCAGGCCACCGCCGCCTCGGGGCTGGACCGCCTGGCCAACGCCCGCTTCGACTCGACGATGTGGGGCTGGATGGTGTTGGGGCTGGTGTTGCTGGTGGGCACGGCTGTAGCGAGGCTGCGGCTGCCTTGGTGGCCGATTCACCCCGTGCTGTTCCTGGTCTGGGGCACGATGCCCGCCTCACGGCTGGGCGTTTCGTTCATGATCGGCTGGCTGGTGAAAGTGCTCGTCGTGCAGGTGTCCGGCTCGCGCGGCTATCGGCAACTGCTGCCGTTGATGGTGGGCATCATCGCCGGCGAACTGCTGATGGGCCTGGTCTGGTCCGGCGTCAGCGGGGTGTACTACGGCGTTCAGGAGACGGCCCCGCCGGTGTACCGCATCTATCCGTGACCTGCCGGGGCGCTTGAGTTGTGGTCTGATCGTGATATGTGAGAGCGCCGCGGCGGGTGTGGTTTGCTGTCGCAGATTGGCCGGGGTATGATGCTGGGCTACGCATGCAGCCTGGCCAGGTCGCGATGAACGACCATTCAGGACCGGCGTCCCGGCTCGTCGACCGGGGCCACCAGGCGGCAAAGGAGACGTTTTTCGATGACCGATTCTAATCAACTACCGCTTTACGAGGCCATGTTCCTGCTCGACCAGCGCTCCGGCCTTGAGGTTCAGGGCGGCATGGACAAGGTTCGCGAGATCCTTGAACGCTCCGGCGCGGAGATCGTCGCGCTGAACAAGTGGGACGAGCGAAAGCTTGCTTACGCGATCCGTGGCCAGAAGCGTGGCACGTATCTGCTGGGCCTGTTCCGTGTGCACGGCGGCAAGATCACGACCATTGAACGCGACTGCCACCTCTCCGAAGAGGTGCTGCGGGTGATGGTGACGCGCGGCGAGCACCTGGGCGAACTTGAAATCGAGGCGGCGATCAACAACGTGCAACTCGCTCAGGACGAAGACGACCTTCGCGAGGGTGCGGAAGGCGAAGACGCCACGTCGACTCAGCAGGTTGGCGCTGACAACGAAAACTGATTTCTCACCTCACGCCTTCGGTCGGCTGACACCCCGGTGTCAGGGTCCATTGGCGGGGTTTGTCTGTCTGCACGACGCTGACCGAAACCGGTGGAGCCGAACATGCCGAACCTGAACAAGGTCATGCTCATGGGGAACCTTACGCGGGACCCCGAGATGCGATACACGGCCAACAACACCCCGGTCACCAAGCTGGGGCTGGCTGTGAACCGTCGATGGAAGAACCAGCAGGGCGAGCAGCAGGAAGAAACCTGTTTCATCGACTGCACCGCCTTCGCCCGCGGCGCCGAGGTGCTCAACCAGTACCTGCGCAAGGGTCGGCCGGTGTTCATCGAAGGTAGACTGCACCTCAACCAGTGGCAGGACCAGCAGGGCAACAACCGCTCGAAACTTGAGGTGATCGTCGAGAACTTCCAGTTCATCGACAGTCGCGGCGGCGAAGGCGGTGGTGGGGGCGGCGACTATGGCGGCGGAGGTGGAGGTGGCTACCAGAGTGGTGGCGGTGGCGGGGGCGGCCCGCAGCAGCGGTCGCAGGGTGGTGGTGGTCAGCCACCGCAGCAGCCACACCAGCCGGTCGATGCGGATGACATTCCGTTCTGATCGTCGAACAATTACGCATTCACAACATGCTGGTGTCAGTGGCAGGTGATGGAGCCTGCCGTGCGGCGCCTAACTTCAACAATCGCGAAAGCGAAGGACAACATGAAACAGATCGAACTTCTGCTTCTGGACAACGTGGACAACCTCGGCATCGTCGGCGACGTGGTCAAGGTTCGACCCGGCTATGCCCGTAACTTCCTCGTGCCGCGCGGTCTGGCGACCACGCCCACGCCCGGCTCGATCGAACGGCTCGCCGAGCGCCGCGCCGTGGTTGAGGCGGAGATGAAGGCCATCCGCTCCGCCCAGCAGGAAATGATCGGCAAGCTCGAAGAGCACGAAATCACCATGGAGCGCTCTGCCAACGAGCAGGGTGTGCTGTTTGGTGGCGTGTCGCAGCATGACATCGCCGAGGCGCTGCGAGCCGACGGCTTCAGTGTCGAGGACCGCTGGGTCCGCATCGGCCAGCAGATCAAGCGGCTGGACTCGTATCAGATCCCCGTCGTGATCGACAAGGAACTGAAAACCGAGGTCAAGCTCTGGGTTGTCTCTGACAAGCCGGCGGAGGAGCTGGAGGCCGAGGGCGACGCGGGCGAGGGTGACGAGGTGGCAGCGGAGTCGGCCGACGAGTCGGCGTCCGGCGGCTACCACGGCCGAGACGACTAATCGCTCGCGATTGAGCGACATGCAGCCGCGATAAGCGGTTTGTAGCCAATCAATCATCTGAGATAAACGGCTCGCCTTCCATGTGTGTCCAGCGTCAACCAGGCGCGGGCGTGCATGGAAGGCGAGCTTTTTTTATGCCCAGATTTTGGCCGACATTCATCCCCACTTGACTCGCCGGTGACGTGTGAAGGCACGCGTCGATAATGAAACTGCATAATTAGAAGGCTGGGTTGTGAAGTCCTGCGCGTAAAGAAGGCAGCGATTCTAGCTACTGCTAAATCCTTCATTATTTTATCTCCAGGTCGGTTTAAGTCATATCTCCCTGTTTTAAAGCTGTTTAGAAATGATTTCGCCTGTTGCGGAAGCGATCTCGCGTGCGTTCGGCACGGTGGCGTGTGGGGCTGGTACGGCCATTGCCATATAGGGAGGTGTCCGCGGTTGATGGTCGGGAACGACCCGGCTGCGGGCCGGAGGGGAAAGACGCGATCGGCTGGCGATGTCGTCGGCTGGGCGGAGAAAAACCCCCAGGGTGGGCCGAACGAGCGTTACTCGGGCGGCGGGAGTTGCGAGCTATGGACATCGCTCAGTCGATCGCGTTGGTTTACTTAAGGCAGGCCACCCCCACGGCGTTCGTGGGGGCATCCAGGCGGACGTCCCGTTGGGGCGTTCGCCTGTTTCATTGGTTGCTTCAGGAGAAGTCGGAGGGGCGAGGCCCGGTGAGGCAGGCACGGCGTCATGAACCGCTGCCTGTGTCGCCCGGCCTGGCGTCTGTCGGGTTCTGCTGAGGCGGCTATCGGAGGATCGGCAGTTCGATGCTGTCGGACATTCAGTCAACACTGTCTCACAAACCGTTTCACACTAAGGAGTCATTCATGGTCGGAAGAAAAATTATGTTCAGTCTGGGACTGAGCCTCGCGGTGGTCGCGATGCTCGCAGTCGCAGCTCCGGTTTTGGCCGAGGACGGCGCGGATGTCGCCGCCGAGGTCGAAGAAGGCATCTCCAGCGAGATGTTTACGGTCAATAACCTGTGGATCATGTTGGCAGGCTGCATGGTCTTCATGATGCACCTGGGTTTCGCGTCGCTGGAAAGCGGCCTCACGCGAGCCAAAAACACGGTGAACATCCTGTTCAAGAACACGATGATCATCTGTATCGGCATTCTCAGCTATTGCGTCATCGGCTTCTCGCTGATGTACCCGGACGCGTGGGGCCTCGACGGCATCCTCGGCTGGGCGGGCATCGGTCTCGACCCCGGCGCGGACGGCCAGACGTCGGCCTACGACGACGGCTTCACCTACTACACCGACTTCTTCTTTCAGGCGATGTTCGCCGCGACCGCCGCGACGATTGTCTCCGGTGCGGTGGCTGAGCGGATCAAGCTCCTGCCGTTCCTGGTCTATATCACGCTGATTGTTTCGATCAGCTATCCGATCACCGGCTCGTGGGTGTGGGGCGGCGGCTGGTTGGACGAGATGGGCTTCATCGACTTTGCCGGCTCGACGCTGGTGCACTCGGTCGGCGGCTGGGCCGCTCTCGCGGCAGTCATCGTGCTCGGCCCGCGTCTGGGCAAGTACGCCAAGGATGGCACGGTCAACCCGATCCCGGGCCACAGCCTGCCGCTGGCGTGCATCGGTGTGTTCCTGCTGTGGTTCGGCTGGTTCGGCTTCAACGGTGGCTCGGTGCTGACGGCTGACGCAGACGAAGTATCGCTGGTGCTGACCACTACGGCGCTGTCGGCGGCGGCAGGCGGTATCGCCGCGGCGCTGGTCGCCTTCTTCGTGACCAAGAGTGCCGACCTGACGATGGCGCTGAACGGCATCCTCGGCGGCCTGGTCGCCATCACCGCCAGTGCGGATCTTCAGTCGCCTTTGACAGCGATCGCGATCGGCCTGATCGGTGGCGGCATTGTGGTCTTCTCCGTGCTCGCGTTCGACCGCATCCGCATTGACGACCCGGTGGGCGCAATCAGCGTGCACGGCATCGTTGGTATCTGGGGCACGCTCGCTCCGGGCATCTTTGGCGCCGAGGCCGGCGTGGGTCAACTCGGCACGCAGGCGGTGGGCATCCTGGCGATCGGGGCGTTCACGCTGGTGTTCGCCTTCATCGCCGCCTTCGCGGTCAAGGCTCTGATGGGCTTCCGCGTCGATGCCAGCGAGGAAATCGAAGGTCTGGACCTCGGCGAACATGAAATGTCCGCCTACCCGGACTTCCAGCGCGTTTACATCAAGAGCTACCACGCTCGCGAGATCTGATCGCGGGGTACGGGTGCGGGAGTCAGGGAACGGTGGAAGCCTTCTCTGATCACCGCCCGCCTCAATCCCTGTTTCCTGTTCCCTGAACTTTGAATCCAGTCGCGAAGCGACAAAAAGGAATAAACACCATGCACATGATCGAAGCGATCATCAAACCGTCCGCATTGGACGATGTGAAAGCGAAGTTGGCCAGTCTCGGCGTTCTCGGTTGTACCGCTGTGGAATGCAAAGGCTTCGGCAAGCAGAAAGGCCACACCGAACGCTACCGTGGCGGCCGAATGGACGTGGGCTTCGTGCCCAAGGTGCTGCTGAAGGTCGCGGTCAAGAGTGAGGATCTCGACAAGGCGCTGGACGCCATCGTCGAGGCGGCCCGCACCGGCAGCGTGGGCGACGGCAAGCTGTTCGTCTACGAACTGGGCAAGGTCGTTCGGATCCGCACGGGCGAATCCGACAACGATGCTTTGTGACCAACTCTCACTTGTTCGATGCTTCCCTCTTTGAGGGAGGACAGAGGCCCGACGGCGCTCCACCCGCGTCGTCGGGCTTTTTTGTCTGGATCGATGGCGCGTCTGCCCGCTGCCAAATGCAAACAAGCACGAATGACGACCGGCTGTCGGTCTGTCATTCGTGCTTGTTTGTTTCTTCACGGACCCAGGCTTTGTTCGTTGTCATGCCAGCGGATGTCGTTGCGCGTTTGATGGTGCAACGGCGTCACCGCATGGCAGGTGTCATATCGACGGATTACTCGTCGGCTTCCGCTTCTTCGTCGGTGGCTTCGTGCACGGGGGCGGTGGGGCCGCCGGGGGCGATGCCCTTGGCTTCAAACACCTTGGCCTTGATCTCTTCCGCGACTTCGGGATTGTCCTTGAGGAACTGCTTGGCGTTTTCGCGTCCCTGACCGAGGCGGACTTCGCCGAAGCTGAACCATGCGCCGGACTTCTGGACGACTTCTTCATTGACGCCGAGGTCGACCAGGTCGCCGGTGGCGCTGATGCCTTCGTTGAACATGATGTCAAACTCGGCATCGCGGAACGGCGGGGCGATCTTGTTCTTGACCACGCGGGCGCGGGTGCGGTTGCCTACGGCCTGGTCGCTGTCCTTGATTGAGCCAGTGCGTCGGATATCGATGCGGACGGATGCGTAGAACTTGAGCGCCCGTCCACCGGGGGTGGTTTCGGGATTGCCGAACATCACGCCGATCTTTTCGCGGATCTGGTTGATGAAGATCACGCTGGTCTTGGAGCGGTTGATGGCGCCGGTGAGCTTGCGGAGGGCCTGGCTCATCAGTCGTGCCTGGAGGCCGACGTGGCTATCGCCCATCTCGCCTTCGATTTCAGCGCGGGGGATCAGGGCGGCGACGGAGTCGACGACGATGACGTCGACGGCGTTGGAGCGAACGAGCAGTTCGCAGATTTCCAGCGCCTGTTCGCCGGTGTCCGGCTGGGAGACGAGCAGGTCTTCGAGGTTGACGCCGAGACGTCGGGCCCAGGAGGGGTCGAGGGCGTGCTCGGCGTCGATGAAGGCCGCGACGCCGCCGGCTTTCTGGGCGTTGGCGATCACGTGGAGGGTGAGGGTGGTTTTGCCGGAGCTTTCCGGGCCGAACACTTCGATGACGCGTCCGCGGGGGATGCCGCGTCCGCCGAGGGCGAGGTCGAGGCTGATCGTGCCGGTGGAGATGCCGGGCGGGACCTGACTGATGTCATCGTCGAGGCGCATGATCGAGCCTTTGCCGAAGGCTCGCTCGATCTGGCCGAGTGCGCGGTCGAGTGCCTGCTGTCGGCCGGTATCGGTGTTGCTGGCGGTGGTGGATTTGGCCATGGCGGCTCCTCGGGTGGATTTTCCATTCGGGGTCGTGCGTGCGGTTGAGAGGACCATGATAGCGGCTCCTGCGGGGGTTCCGTTGTTTGGTGTTTGATCGGATTCTGTAGAATAGTCGTTGTTCGGTTTATGTCAAGGTTCTGCGCATTGAATTTAAGCCTCCACACTGACGGCATTGCGTCACTGCATTCGGATCTGGCGGGGCAGGCGGGAAAATTCTTTGACGATGTGCGAGGGTTATGCGTCCCGGCGGTGAAGTAATATGGAAGCCGTCCTGTCGGTTGCCAGCTCATTGCCGCCACGTTGAACAAAGGGACTCACCTTGAAACAATCTTCTCGCTTCGCCGGTATTGGTTTGGGAGTCGTTGCATGCCTGTTGTGCCTGGCAAGCCTCGCGTTAGCGCCGCTGGCCGAGGCCCGGGCGGACGATCCGACGCAGGCATTGGTCGACTACGTTGCCCTCGAGGACGACAGCTTTGAATGGCATGTACGTCAGCGGACACGGCTGGGCAATTGCGACGCAGTGGAGTTGACGATGACCTCGCAGACATGGCGGGGCATGACGTGGCAGCATCGGCTGTTTCTGATCGTGCCGGACAATATCGCGGACGACGCGGACGCGTTGCTGGTGATCGAGGGCGGTCGGTGGAGCGACAGCGACGCCGAGCCGTTGGCGGAAGGCGCCCCGCCGGCCTACCCGCGAGAAGCGACGATGCTGGCGACCTTCGCGCAACAGTTGCGTGCGCCGGTGGCGATTCTGTTGAACGTGCCACGGCAGCCGATCTTCAACGGTCGGCGGGAAGACCAGGCGATTGCTTACACCTTTGATCATTACCTGAACACAGGCGAGCAGGATTGGCCGCTGTTGCTGCCGATGGTCAAGAGCGCGGTGCGGGGGATGGATGCGGTGCAGGCGTTCGCGAAGGAAGATCGGGGGTTGCAGATCGATCAGTTCACCGTGACCGGCGCGTCGAAGCGTGGTTGGACAGCGTGGCTGGCCGGGGCGGTGGATGATCGAGTGATGGCGCTGGCGCCGATGGTGATCGACATGCTCAACATCAACGAGCAGTTTCCGCATCAGGTTGAGTCGTGGGGCGTGTTTTCGCCGCGGATTGATGACTATACGAAGATCGATCTGGCCAATCGCATCATGACGCCGCGCGGTCAGGAACTGCGTCAGATTGTTGATCCGCATGCGTACCTCGATCGACTGACGCAGCCGAAGATGGTGCTGCTGGGTACGAACGACGGCTACTGGACGCTCGATGCGCTGAACCTTTACTGGGACGATCTGGAGGGGGAGAAATTCATCGTATACGTGCCTAATGCGGATCACGATCTGTCGATGGACTGGCAGCGCATACTTGGTGGCTTGCAGGCATTGCACCGTCACGCGGTGGGCGAGCAGGCGTTGCCGGAACTGCAATGGTCGTACGCATCTACGACGGAAGGGGTGACGTTGTCAATCGAGCCGGGCGAGTCGGTGTCGCGCGTTCGGCTGTGGTCGGCGACCGCGGATAGCCGAGACTTCCGCAAGGCACGCTGGACCAGCCGAAATCTCGCTGCGGACGATGACGGTCACTACATCGCTGAAGTGGAGACGCCAGAGCAAGGCTACCTGGCGGTCTACGCAGAGTTGACGTATCCGCGTCAGTTGCTTCCGCTGCACCTGGCGACAACCATTCGCATGTTGCCATCCGGCGATGAAGCATCGGTCGACGCGAATTGAGCTGACGTTGCGGTTGCTTTCGACCCAGGTACCTTGCTACAACTGAATACCGTGCTCTTCGGCGGGCAGGCCGAAAGCGCGGGCCAAGGCCCGCGGCTAAATAAGAGCGGCGGCGTGTCCTCGGATGGGGGCATTGGGGGGCAATTGGGCGAAAGGCATAAGCGGACGGTTTCACATGCGGTGGGTGATTCTCTCGATCGGCCTGATCATTTGTGCAAGCACGGGCTGTGGTGGGCCGCAGACGCCGCCGATGCGCATGGGCACGTTGCCGTACCCCAGTCCGTTTTATACGACAGCCGATCCGGAGGATCTGGGCGGGCATCGCTATGGGGGGCTGAGTTTTAACGAGGCCGGCCGGGGGCTGATCTACAGCGAGCGTGGGGGCTTTATCGACCTGGCGCATATTCGGATCATCGCCGACTGGACCTGGTTTTACTATCAGCGACTGCATGACGCGATTGAAAACGAAACGCAGCAGGTGACCCTTCCGATGAACAAGGGCTCGCGGCTGGACGTGATGTTTCACTACCCGGACGACTGGGGCCAGCTTGCTTGCGATGAACAGGCGGAGCTAACGCACAAGCTTGCGCTGCGCATCAGCAAAGAGTTGGCGTGGATTCTGGGCGCGTGGCATGAAATCGCGACATGGTTCGGCTACAGCCGATTCGTGATCGGCTCGGAGGCGGCGTCGGCGTTCACGCATGACGACACATTTTCCCACCTGGTTGCATTGCGTGCGGTAGGCCGGGCGATCAACGATGATGAGCGATCGTATAACGAGGCCATGACGATTGCGATCGAGCATGAAATGGAATACTGGCAGGCGGTATCGCCGGAGCAGACGCAGGCAGCGGTCGAAGAGGTACGCGGGCGATGGTGGGAGCGTGGGGGTGTGAAGCGTCGTTACCTGGTGTTGAGTTTGAATGGCGAGCCGCAGCGTCCCTGGCTTATCCCGGATGAGCCGGGCGAGCCGGGTCGGCTTGGCGAGTCGTATATGGTTCCCCGGCTGGACGCGATCGACGAGGGGCGGTATTGCGGGTTCTATACAGTTCAGATCAGGCCGTTTATTCTGGAGGCGTCGCAGATCCGTCGGGCTGCGGGGATCGAGTCGGGGCCGGTGAAGCCGTTCGAGCATTTTCCCGACATCATGGAAGCGATTCGCAAGGAGTTGATTGAACGATATGGCCCTGACGCCGACCAACCATGAATGCGGTCGGCGTGGAAGATCGTCACATGTCTGCATGGCGGGGGCTTGGATGCTGTTGTGGCTGGTCGGCGTGGCAGGCGGGTGCACGACGGTCGTCGTGGCGCCGTCGGGGGTGAGCGATCCGGTGGATGTTTTGTTGATCGACCACGGCCGAAGCACGAGCCTGATCTTGCCACTGGATGATGAACAGCAGCAGGTCGTGCGATATGCATATGGCGAGTATCGCTACTACGCACAAGCGCGGCGGCATCCGCCCGGCGCGTTGCGGGCGCTGTTCCTGCCCACCGAAGCGACTTTGGGCCGGCGGATCATGCCCGGGCCGGTCGACGGACAGCAGGTTCGCGAGCATCTGGTCGTGCCGGTCAGACATGTCTATCTGATCCAGGTTGAACGCGAGGCGGTGCATCAGTTGCGTGATGAACTGGAGAAGTTGTTTCGCGAACACGATGGCGAGGCGATTGACAATGCGATTGTGGATCTCACGTTTATCCGCCGGCCGGGGCCTTACACTTTGTTGAGCAACTCGAACCATACGGTCAGTGGCTGGCTGACAACGCTTGGCTGTAATGTGCGAAGGCAGTCGGTCTTGTCGCGATGGCGGGTGGATCAGCCGCTTCAACGCTGAGCGATGGTAACTGAGGCGGTGAGCGGCCGGTCGGCGGTGCGTCGATCGTGCCCGATTCAAGGCCTAGAATGGCAGGTCGACGGGCCAGACGTCATAAACAGACCGGAACCATGCCATGCTTGGTTTTCGTAAACGTCGAATGAAGCAACAGGGGGAGGGGGCGCTGCATGTCGATGCTGCGGGGCTGTCGTTGGAGGCCGTCGCGACGGCGATCGGGCGAGAAATGCTCGATCACATGCAAGCGCATCAGCAGGGCATGATGGCGGCGTCGTTCTGGTCCGACAAAATGATGGACTGGGCGACGAAGGACCCGGCGTTCAAGACGCAGTTGTTTCGCTTTGTGGATGTGTTTCCCGTGCTTGGCACGCCGGAGGCGGTGCGCCAGCATGTGGATGAATACCTGCGGGCGCCGGGTGTACGGATGCCGCCGGGGTTGTCCGCCGGGCTGAAGGCGGGGGCACTGCTGCCGGGCACGTTGACGCGGACGATTACGGGGCAGATCGAGCAGATGGCGAGGATGTTCATCGCGGGCGAGGATGCCGCGGCGGCGCTGCCTTACTTGCGTAAGCGATGGGACGAAGGCGTTGCCTTCAGCCTGGATCTGCTGGGGGAAGCGTGCGTGAGTGATGTGGAGGCAGCGGTCTATCAGCAGCGTTACCTAGCGTTGATCGAGACGTTGTCGGAGGCGTCGCGCGATTGGCCGGGCAATACACTGCTGGAACGCGATCACCGCGGGCCGGTGCCGCGTGTGAACGTGTCGTTGAAAATTTCGTCGCTGCATCCGCGTATCGATCCGGCGGACCATGATCGCACGATCGCGCAATTGCTCGATCGGCTTGAGCCGATCCTCGAGCGGGCG
This sequence comes from Phycisphaerales bacterium AB-hyl4, assembly GCA_041821185.1. Taxonomy (NCBI): domain Bacteria; kingdom Pseudomonadati; phylum Planctomycetota; class Phycisphaerae; order Phycisphaerales; family Phycisphaeraceae; genus Natronomicrosphaera; species Natronomicrosphaera hydrolytica. Next base: position 487,139 of record JBGUBD010000002.1, read on the forward strand.
GTTGAGCGTGGCGTGTTGATCAACTTCGACATGGAGCAGCATGCGCTGAAGGACCTGACGCTGGATCTTTTCATGGCCGCGGCCGAGCGTTGGCCGTTTCATGCCGGCGTAGTGTTGCAGGCATATCTGCGCTCCGCCGAGTCTGATGCGAAGCGGCTGATCGAGTGGACGCGCAAGGCCGAGCGGTTGGTGACGGTTCGGCTGGTGAAGGGGGCGTACTGGGACTACGAGCTTGCGCACGCGCAGCAGCACGGTTGGCCGATGCCAGTGTGGACCGACAAACGGCAGACGGACGCGTGCTTCGAGCGGATGACGCAGCGGTTGATTGACGCGACGCCGCGCGAGGCTGGTGCGCCAGGGACGCTGCTGGCGGTGGGTTCGCATAACGTGCGTTCGGTGGTGGCGGCGCTGGCGCAGTTGCGGAAGGCGGGCTTGCCGACGGAGGCGGTTGAGTTGCAGATGCTGCGCGGCATGGCGGACCCGATTAAGGCGGCGGCACATGAAATGGGGCTGCGCGTACGGGAATATGTGCCCATCGGCGAACTTGTTCCCGGCATGGCTTACCTGGTTCGCAGACTGCTGGAGAACACGTCGAACCAGTCGTGGCTGCTGGGCCAGGCGAGCGGGAAGATGAACGTAGAGCAGTTGCTCGCCGCGCCCGCACCGCCTGAGCCGGATGAGGTGGCGATCAATGAGACGACGCTCAACGGTGCGTCGGTGCATGCGCTGAGCCCGCGCGATGATGCGGTGGGGGATGGCGAGGCGTTTACGAACGAGCCGCCTCGCGACTTTTCGGTGGCGGCGAAACGGGAAGCGTTTGCGCGAGCGATTGCGGATTTGGACGACATCGCGCCGCCTGCGGAGGTGTCGGCCGAGGAAGCGACAGCAGCGGTGGGGGTGGTGCGGTCGGCGTTTGATGCGTGGGCCGATCGGCCGGTGCGCGAGCGCGCCAACTTGCTTATTAAGGCCGCGGACCTGATGCGTCGCGATCGCGATGCGCTGTCGGCGTTGGTCATTCGCGAGTCGGGTAAGCCGTGGCGATCCGCCGACGCGGACGTGTGCGAAGCGATCGACTTCCTCGAATATTACGCAAGGCAGGCAGTGGGGCTGTTTGATCAGCGTCGGCTGGGTCGATACATCGCCGAGCACAACCACGTTTTTCATCGTCCGCGGGGTGTGGCGGTGGTGATCAGTCCGTGGAACTTTCCGTTGGCGATCTGCACGGGCATGACGTCAGCATCACTGGTGACGGGCAACACCGCTATCGTCAAGCCGGCGGAACAGACACCTCGCCTGGCCCGCGCGATGGTCGATCGGCTGCATGCCGCCGGCGTGCCGGAAGACGTGGTGCAACTTATGCCCGGCCGGGGTGAGACGGTCGGCGCGACGCTCGCAGACGACCCGCGAGTGGCGTTGATTGCTTTTACCGGATCGAGACAGGTGGGAGTGGAGTTGATGCGCGTCGCTGCAAAAGTTACGCCGGGCCAGCATCACACTAAGCGGCTGATCTGTGAGATGGGCGGGAAGAACGCGATTATTGTTGACGCGTCGGCGGACCCGGACCTGGCTGTGCTGGAGGTGCGCGACGCGGCCTTCGGCTATAGCGGGCAAAAGTGCAGTGCGTGCAGTCGAGTGATTGTGGTGGGGGGGCGGCCGAGCGATGGCGAACGATTTGTCGAACGGCTGATCGAGTCGACGCGAGCGCTGGTGGTGGGCGACCCGCGCGAGCCGAGCACGGACGTCGGCCCGGTGATCGACGACGAAGCGGCTGAAAAGATCAACGCATACATCGACATCGGCAAGCAGGAGGCACGCCTTGCGTACGCCGGTGACGTTCCGGTGGGATTGGCGGCGAAGGTGGGCAAGCCGTTTGTCGCGCCGCATATCTTCACCGAGGTGCAGCCTGAACATCGCATTGCTCGCGAGGAGATCTTCGGCCCCGTGCTGACAGTGTTGCAGGCGAAGGATATCGACGAAGCGATCGAAATCGCCAACGCATCGGAGTACAAACTCACGGGCGCGATCATCAGCCGAACGCCCAGCCACCTGGCCAAAGCCCGGCATCGCTTTGCGGTTGGCAACCTTTACCTGAATCGGGGCAGCACGGGTTCGCTCGTTGGCAGGCAGCCGTTCGGCGGGTTCGGGCTGTCGGGGGTTGGCGAAAAGGCAGGCGGCGATGCATACCTGCGTCAGTTCGTCAATTCCACCGTGTGTACTGAAAACGCATTACGCAGCGGTTTCTCGCCAGACGTGTTCGACCTGCTGGGCGAAGGCGAATCGCAGCACCGTTGACTCGAAGCAGGCTTCTCGAAGCTGCTATACTGCGAACCATACAATTGTGACATACCCATAAATTTTCGTAACATCGCCGATGCGGCCGCGCGGAAGCTACACTATGCCAAGTCTCGAAGCGAACTACAACGAAACGCAAGTGCCCGCGTACGAACTGCCCGATCTGTTGCGATTTGAAAACGGTGAACTGGCACAAACACCTGACGACTGGCGTCGTCGTCGAAGCGAGTTGCTCGCCTTGTTCCGCTCGCAAGTGTACGGCCAAGCCCCGCCTCGACCAGCCAACATGCGAGCCGAGGTCTACGAATCATCGGCCGACGCGCTTGACGGCCTGGCAGTGCGCAGGCAGATTCGCCTTCATTTTGACGTTCCCGAAATCACGCCGCTTGAACTGCTGATTTACCTGCCCGCGCATGTCGAGGGACCGACGCCGATGTTCGCCGGGCTGAACTTCTTTGGCAATCATACGGTGCAGGATGACCCGGCTATCACGCTCTCATCGCGATGGATGCGGGCGTCTGATCCCTATGCGGTCGTCAATCATCGTGCAACCGAAGCGTCGCGTGGCAAGGCGGCGTCGCGATGGCCTGTCCGAGAAATCGTGGGGCGCGGCTACGGGGTGGCGACCATGTACTACGGCGACCTTGCGCCGGACAACGCCGACTTCTATCGTGATGGCGTACAGGGGTTGTTCGCTCCGGATCGGACGGGCCTGCCCGGTGCGGAAGAGGCGGGCGCGATCGGCATCTGGGCGTGGGGACTGCAACGTATACTCGACTACCTGGAAACGGACGAGCAAGCTGATGCCACGCGCGTCACGGCGGTCGGCCACTCGCGTCTGGGCAAGGCGGCCGTATGGGCGGCGGCGCAGGATGAGCGGTTTGCAATGGCGATTTCCAACAACTCCGGCTGCACCGGCGCGGCGCTGAGTCGCCGATGCTTTGGTGAGACGGTGGGCATTATCAACGAGAAATTTCCGCATTGGTTTTGCGGCAACTACAAGCGTTACAGCGGTCGCGAGAATGCGCTGCCGCTTGATCAGCATATGTTCCTTGCGCTGCTCGCCCCTCGTCCGATCTATGTGGCCAGTGCGGATGAAGATCTTTGGGCGGACCCGCTCGGTGAGTTTCTCGCATTGAAGGCGGCCGAGCCGGTGTATCACCTGCTTGGGATGGGCGGTTTGTCAGCCGAGGCGATGCCGCCGATCGGCGAGCCGGTGCATGGCGTGCAGTCGTACCATATCCGCCAGGGGACGCATGGGATCACGTCCGAAGACTGGGCGTATTACCTTGATCACGCCGACCGGTTTCTCGTTTCGTAGTGAGGTCATTCGCCAATGATTTTGACGAGCACGCGTTTGGGGCGGCGGCCGTCAAACTCGCCGTAGAAGATCTGCTCCCACGGGCCGAAGTCGAGTTTGCCTTTCGTGATCGCCACCACCACTTCGCGTCCCATGATCTGCCGTTTCATGTGTGCGTCGGCGTTGTCTTCACCAGTCCGGTTGTGAGCGTATCGCTGCGGTGACGCGTCGAATGGCGCGAGTTGCTCCAGCCACTTTTTGTAGTCGTCATGCAGGCCAGGCTCGTTGTCGTTGATGAAGACGCTGGCGGTGATGTGCATGGCATTGACGAGAAGCAGGCCTTCCTGCACGCCACTTTGGGTGACGAGGTGTTCGATATCGGAAGTGATGTTGACGAAGCCCATCCGGGCCGACACGTTGAAGGTCAGGTATTCGGTGGTGGATTTCATTTTGGCAACTCGATGTTGAAGCGTTGAATAACCGCGGGCCTGAGTGAATCGCCTGCCGAGTGTAACCGCCGGCGAGTGTTTTTCCACCGGTATGTCTCGGCCGAGGCTTCGTTAAGCGCTGTGACTGAACTTGCTCGTCGGATCTTCCATGCCCGACTCCGGCGGAGCGAGATGCTCCGCGGGGGTGCTCGCCACCACTTCCGCGAATCGCGGGCCCTCGGGCACGGTTGGCGGCACGGTATCGCTATGTGTCATCGGTTCGAATGCAAACACGCGCACCGCCTCGTCGCCCCACGTCTGCTCGGGTACAAATCGCAAGCCCTGCGTCTGGATGTTCAACGGCAGGCGGACGAGTCGGCTGTAGTTGTTCGACTCTCGATGAATCACCTGCCACTGACCGTCGCTGTCGACCGCTTCGAGACGATACTGCCGAACCAGCGACGAAGGCACGGCAGAACGATCGCCACGCTGCGGATAGCTGCATGGCATGCGCTTGTCGTTTTGCAGATTGCTGTCAAAAGTGAATCGCGCGCCGCCGACCGCGACGGGCTGTGCCCAGCGGTATTCGATTGCGCTGCCGATAGGGCCAGCCCATGCGTGGGACTGGCCCTTGCGGTCACGGTCGAGGCCGTCGTGCAGATGTTGCGCGTTGTTGCCGTCGGCGTGCAACTCGGCTTGCCGGGCCAGATCGCTGACCGGGCGTGAAATGGCCGGTAGCCAAGCATCGTCGTTCATGAGTTTTTGCTGCAATTCGTCGAGGTGGGCGCTGTGGATGTCGCGCGGGTTGCAGTGGTGCTTGTGGCAGAGTGCAGCGGCGGTGCCGGCGGCCTGACCGATGATGGCGCAGGTGGCCATGACGCGCGTGGATGAGAGCGCTGCGTGGGTGACGCTGATGTTCCGCCCGGCGCAGAGCAGGTTGCTGACGTTGCGTGAATAGAGGCTGCGGTAGGGGATGCCGTAGGGCGACGGGGCCGGGTGGAACACGGTGGGCTTGCCGGGGTAGAGGATGGCGGCGGGGTGGTGGTCGTCCATCGGCCAGCCGCCGAAGGCGATCGTGTCGGCAAAGCGGCCGCCGTCGCGGATGTCATTTTGCGTGAGGATGTGATCGCCAAGGTAGCGACGGTTTTCTCGTTTACCCGGCAGTGAGCCGACCCATTCCAGACCCCAGCACTCGGCCTTGTCGCGCTCGGGAGCGCGGTTCTTGATGTAGTCCCACACGCCCCAACAGATCTTCATCAGTTCATCACGGATGCGCTCGGCGTCTTTGATCGTGTCATCCAGACCGCCAACTTCGATCCACCAGAAGTTGTGTCCGTTGAGCCCGTGCATGCGGTGGGGCATGTCGTCGGGGCTTTCGAATTTGTAAGCCCACTTCGGTGCGATGAACGGCTGCGGCTCGTCCGTGCGACGGATCTGAATCAGCAGCGAGTTGCCCATCGTCTTGCCGTCGGCGACGGAAGGCTCGATGTCTTCGTCGAACTCGTGTCGGGCCTCACGGCCGGCCCGCGTGTCGGCGCCGGTGAGCGGCGCGAGAATACTGTCGCCTGAGCAGTCGATGAACTGTTTTGCGTGGATGGTGAAGCGGGTCTGGCTGGTGAGTTGCCAGGCGTCGATGGATTCGATTGTGGTCTGGTCGCCGTGCTTGGTGACACATGCGTCGAGGCAGGAGGTGTTCAGCAGCGTGGTCAGGTTGGTTTGAAAGAAGGCCTTTTCGTAGAGGACGGTGTCCCAGATGTTGTAGTGGCCGGCGGGGTTGCGGTAGGCGTTTTCGAGTTGAATCTCTTCGAGGATGCCGGTTTCTTTGTTGTGGTCGCCGCGTGCACCGCAGATCCACATGCGGATTTCGCTGGACGCGTTGCCGCCGAGGACGGCGCGGTCGTGAACGAGGATGGTTGTCGCACCATGGCGGGCCGAGGCGATGGCGGCACAAAGGCCGGCCATCCCGCCGCCGACGACGCAGACGTCACATTCGAGCGTTCCGTGGTGCAATCCGGTTGTATTTGTGCTCATTGTGCAGACTTTCGGTTTCGTGTCGGGAGGCGGGCTCTTGATCCGTATTGGATGTGCCTATATTGACGGTGGAATCGCGATTTGGGAATGGCCCGGCTTGCTCTTTGCTTGTACTATTTTGATATGGCCAAGCTTCCCGCGACCCGCATCAACCATCCCTGCGGCCGACTTGTGACCGGCGTGGGGTGGGGCCGAAGTCGGGAGAATTCGCTGAACCTGCGCGATTATGAGTTGTGGTTCGTGTGGCGTGGGGCGGGGTGGATGGCGACGCGCACCCAGCGATTCGAACTGCGGCCGGGCTTTTGTGCATGGATGCGACCGGGCGGCATCTACGATGCCGGCTCGGACGATCGCAATCCGCTGGGGTTTACCTACATTCATTTTGCCGGTCGCTTCGCGCAGCCGCCGCCTGAGTTTTTCCACGTCTCCGACGTCAGCTACATGGATGCGGCGACCCGCCGGATCGTTGAAGGCGTCGTGCCCGCGCCGCCGACGCGCTGGGGTGAACCGGCGGACGCGCCGCCTGCGGCCGAGGCGCTGTTGCAAGCGGTGCTGCTGGACCTGATGCACTCGTCCGAGGTGGCTGACGTTCGCCGCGATGACCATTCATTGCGAGCGCGCGTCGAGGAACTTGCGGTCGTGCTGCGCGACCATCCGGAGCATCCGCTTGATGTTGCGGGCGCGGCTCGACGGGCGGGGGTGAGCCTTTCTCATTTTTCACGAGAGTTTCGCCGTGTGATCGGCCTGAGTCCGCAGCAGTACCGGCTTCGCACGCGATTGAGTCACGCCCAGCACCTGCTCGCCGAGTCGGGGCTGACGGTCACCCAGATCGCCGAGATGCTTGGCTACCGCGACCTATTCTTCTTTTCCAAGCAATTCACGCGACACTTAGGTGTGAGTCCGACCGCCTATCGAAATTCGCTGCAGCACCTTGGCGTTCCGATCGTGCGTCATTAACGTGCGATTCATAGCGAAACGCACAGCGTACGTCGGCCTAAGCTTTCGCCTGGACGTGTCCACATCTATCATGCTCTCGTCAGCCAACGCCGGAGCGAACCATGAATCAGATCGACACGCATGATCCTCGCGCACCGAAAGCCAGCGACGCCCCCGAAGAGGAGGTGTTCTATTGCGCGAACCCGGCCATGTTTCGGGCGCGTCCCATCTGGTTCAGCCTGGGTGTGCTGGGCATCGTTGGCGGGGTGGCGGGCGCCGCGTTTGCGATGCAACTCGAAGGGGATCTGCGACTGGCCGGGCTGGCGGTGGGGCTTGGCATGAGCGCGATTGCCATGCTCGCGATGGCCTGGTGGTGGCTGCAGACGCGGCGGACGACGTTCATCGTTACCAGTTCACGCACCCGCCTTCGCCGTGGGCTGTTGTCCGTGCATATCACCGAGGTGTGGCATCGTCATGTGCGCAACGTCCAACTAACGCAGACGGTATGGGAGCGCATCGTCGGCGTGGGCACGCTGAGCATTGCCAGCGCCGGCAAAGCTGGGTGGGACGTCCAGGTCAGCGGACTGCCACGGATCTACAAGGCCAAGGAAACCATCGACCAATACCGCCTGGCAATGAGCCAGGAATCCGATTGAACGCGGCCGACTGGCGGCGTGGTCGTAGGGGCAGCCTCTCCCTTTCTGTCAAGCATACATCTTGGTTTGACCGCCGATCGGCAGGCGCGTTTTCAGGGTGCCTATTAATTGCTTCGGTCATCGAACCGATGCTATACCCCGGCGACGACACATTTCAGCCGGTGCGGGGGTGGCCGGAATTGTGCGCAATAGATTTAGCTGTAGACATTTAACAGTTGTCAGCATCAATAAATCGGTCAGCATGTATGACGCAACCGTTGCAAAACTGGGTGACATGGAGCGTTGGCCTGTGGCTTGTGCTGGTGGGCGTGGGGCTGTTTTCCATCTGGCACTACAGCAACACCCCGGGGGAGACGAGGGCGGCCACTGCTGACTGGTCGCCGAACGCTCAGGATCTGCTCGATTCTGATCGCCCGACCCTTGTCGTGTTCATCCACCCGCGATGTCCCTGTTCTCGGGCCACCTTTTCAGAGTTGGAACGGCTACAGGCTCAGCGACCAGGCACGTTCACCACGCGCATCCTCTTTTACAAACCTGTTGACGCCGACTCGAACTGGCGAAAGACCGACCTGTGGGAGCGTGCCCGCCGCATGCCCGACACCACCTTTCACGTCGACAGCGATGGCCGCCTGGCCCGCCAAGCCGGGGCGACCACGTCCGGCATGGTCGCGATGTACAGCCCCAACGCCCGACGGCTTTTCGCCGGTGGCATCACGCCAGCCCGAGGCCACGAAGGTGCAAACCTTGGCACGCAATCCATTCTCGCTCATCTTGACGGCCAGGCCGTAGCCCAATCCGCTCGCGTCTTCGGCTGTCCGCTGTTGTCACCTGATCAGCAGGCGTGTGACATTTCACCTGAAGTCTGTGTCGAACATGGGATCTGCCATGAATAACACCTCTGATACCTTTCTATACAAGCAACTTCGACTTCAATCGCACCGCCAGACCGACCTGATGTTCGGCGGCCTGTTGGTATTGCAACTGTTCGCCGCGGTACTCATCGCCATTACGGTTTCGCCACGCACATGGATCGGTTCGAGCAGCCATGTGCATCTGCACGTCTGGTCGGCGCTCGGTATGGGGCTGCTGCTGACCATTCTGCCGTTGGTGCTGATCATTTTCCGGCGCGGGGAGCCGGTCACGCGGTACACCATCGCCATCGCTCAAATGCTCTACTCCGCCCTGTTGATTCATCTCATGGGCGGCCGTATTGAAACGCATTTTCATGTGTTCGGCTCGCTGGCGTTCCTCGCGTTTTACCGCGATTGGCGTGTGCTTGTCCCAGCCACCATTGTTGTCAGCTTCGAACATCTGGTGCGCGGCATCTACTGGCCCGAATCCGTTTTCGGCGTACTGTCCTCTACACCCTGGCGGGCGCTCGAACATGCGATGTGGGTCATCTTTATCGACTTCTTCCTTGTTATCAGTTGTATTCAGGGCGACCGCGAATGGCGACGTATCGCCGCCTCCCACGCTCAGGTGGAAAACGCCCGCGCCAGCGTTGAAGTGCAGGTCAAGCAACGCACCGCCGAACTCCGTGAAAGTGAACAGCGATACGCGCTGGCCGTCCGTGGATCGCGCGATGGCCTGTGGGATTGGGACCTGCACGCCAATCAGGTGTACTACGCCTCGCGGTGGAAGCAGTTGCTCGGCTGTGACGAAGACGAGGTCAGCGACTCGCCTCGCGAGTGGACTGAACGCATTATCTCGGCCGACCTGCCCGCTTTCGACAAGGCCATCGTTTCTCTGACCGAAGGCGAAACAGAAGCGATCGACATTGAACTGAGTATGGATCATGCCGACGGTTCGATTCGTCATATGCGCTGCCGAGCCGCGGCCGTGATCCCAGAGGGGCACACCAAGGCTGTGCGCATCGCTGGTTCGCTTTCTGACATTACCGATTTGAAGCGGGCGCAGGAAGAGCTTCGTCGGCTGGCCCAGCATGACCGGCTCACGGGCCTGCCCAACCGTCAACTGTTCACCGACCGTGTGCAGCGTGCAATTCTCTATGGGAAACAAAGCGGGTCGCTTTTTGCTGTGCTGTTTCTCGACTTTGATCGCTTTAAGGTCATCAACGACAGCCTCGGACACGAAGCTGGCGACGAACTGTTAAAGGGCATTGCCCAACGGCTTACCTCCAGTCTGGCGAAGGGCGACGTCGCAGCGCGTTTTGGGGGTGACGAGTTCGCTCTGCTCATGCACGTCCGAACGCAACAAGACGCCATCGATCAGACGGAACAGCTACTTAAACAACTGGCTGAGCCGCACGACGTTGCCGGGCACGAATTGGTCTCGACGGCAAGCATCGGTGTGACGATCTGGAGCATCGGATATGAAGATGCCTCCGAAATGCTTCGAGACGCAGACGCCGCCATGTACGTCGCCAAGCAGAACGGCAAGTCACAGCAGCGACTCTTCGATACGCACATGCACAACAAGGCCAAGCAACGTCTCACGATGGAAGAGGATCTCCGCCGTGCGATCAAGTCGAAGTCGCTCACACTCGAGTACCAGCCAATCATTTCATTGCAGGATGGCTCCATCCGTGGCGCTGAAGCCTTGGCACGCTGGAACCACGACGAGCGTGGCATGATCTCGCCTGACGAATTCATCGGCATCGCGGAAGAAACCGGGCTGATTATCCCGATCGGTGAACATTTCATCCGCGAAGCCTGCGAACAGGTCAAACGATGGAACCAGATCAACACGCGACCGCTTTATGTGAACGTTAACCTCGCACAGCGCCAGTTGATTTATCCCGGTTTGGTTACCGTCATCAAACAGATACTCAATGAAGTTGGCGTCGACGCCAACCTGCTTCGATTGGAACTGAGCGAGAGCGCTGTGATGGCAGAACGCCACGACACGATCACGGTCATGCAGGAGATTCGCGACGCTGGGATTCGCCTCGCCATGGACGACTTCGGTACAGGCCACTCTTCTCTGAGTAGTTTGCATCGTTACCCACTGGATATCCTCAAGGTGGACCGCAGTTTCGTGCAGAATATGATGCGCCGCCACAAGTTTGCCGGCGTCATGCAGGCCATTGTCACCCTTGCTCACAATCTTGAACTCGAAGTCGTTGGGGAAGGGCTCGAAACGCCCGAGCAGGTCGCCATGCTCCAAAGCATGGATTGTGACCTCGGGCAAGGCTACATCTTCGCCCGGCCAATGCCCGGCGATGAATTTATCAAGCTGTTGTCACAGTCTGGAATGGACCATACAGGGGGTGGGCGACTGGCGGGTGTATCCTCAAATGGTCGGTTTGGGAATGATCTGGCCCACCATAAATAGTCGTCCCTGAAAACCCACTGTTTTCCCGATTCGTGCGAATCGCACGTTGCTGAAGCGGTGGGGGAGGGATTCGAAAATCCGTTAAAAGCCTTTACGATAGCGCCAATGCGGTTTTTTAAAGGGTTTAGTACAGGGTTTTGTACGCCGCTTCTGGCGTTTCGTACAGGCAATGGAACACGACGTGGTTCCAATGGAGCCGTCAGGAGTCGAACCCCTCTACCGTGACTATCGCGGGAACTGCCGCCATTCTGGATATCCAAAGCCTTCCATGCTGGTTCTAATCCGTTCCTGACGTTCTGTTAAGTGTCGCTGCGTTCGCTGGGGGGTGACGAATCCACCATTGTCCCTGAAACGGTTTCGGCAGGTTCGGCACACCCAGTTGCCGATACGCTTTGATTTGCGGATTTGCCTAACCCGGTAAGACCGGTAGCAATTCGGGCAATAGCGTTTAGCTGCGTCCTTACGATGGGTGATAATCTGCCCGCCGCTCAGTTCGCGTTGTTCCTCAAATCGCAGATAACGGGCACCCCAGCGTTTCACCGCCCAACGCCGGGACTTCGGCACAGTCTTAACGCACCATCGACAACCTCGGTACAGTCCATAGATACCGCCGATGATGGTTCCACATGCGCCAATGATGGCAGCGATGACAATAAGCCATTGAAAGGGTTCGGGCAGGCTGCCGATGTCCATGCACAGATTCTACCCGATTCGCTCATTCTTCCGGGTCTGGCGACCGATACGGCCAGGGCGCGACCGTCGCTCATGGTCAGGTTGTACGGGAAGGGGGAAGGATCGCCGGCCGTAGGCCGACGATCCTTCTAGCTGCCACTCATGCTATTTAGGAATGTAGACAATCGGCGACCGTGCCCGTGGCTTGTCTGGCGCGATTCGCTGTCGCAATCCCTGATAAGCCGAATGTGTCGGCTCAAGTATGGCAATCTTTCCCATCGATTCTAAGCCGTGAAGAACGCCGTTAAACTGCTGCCCGAACAATTGAAGCTTGTTTGACAGGTCACGCTTAAACATGGCTCCCGACTGCCGCAACTGAGTAAGAACCTTATCTTCTTCCGAGCTTGTATCCATGCCATCACCTCGATGGGCAAGGTAGGCAGCGTAACACTTGGCGACAATCTCGATGCACCGGCTGAAGTACTGCAAGCCGTCGAACTTCTCCGGCAGTTTACCGAATCTGAAATCCTCTACCTCTTCCGACAGCATCGCGCAAATCATGGATAACTTGATTGCATGCACGACAAACTTGCTTTTGAGAACTTCCCAATCCATCGGGAAAACATCTCGTAGATATCTGCCCACCGGCGTATTTGTAAAAGATTCTTTCGCCTCGCCAATCGGGTCGTGGTCATAATCGACGCCAAACGTGCAAGGTGTCCGGGTAGACGGTAGTGCATCGACCAGCGTCCCCACCTCACCCCTGATAATGTCTGTAAATGTACAATCGACGGGTGGCAGCCCCGTTACCTCATGGTGTTGTGTTTGGGGAATCAGGCGACCGAATAAACCAACATCTTTGAATACTTGAGAACCCATTTCACGTTCCCATGTCGCATCTTGAGACAATCCCAGAAAGCCCACGCACATATCATACATCATGGCGAACCCTGAATTTTTGGTAATGCTTTCGTGGTCTGTCGCATCGGCAAGTTTAAGAACGTCGCTTAGATTGCAGTTTTTACCCTGATTCCAGTTACCACCCATTAGGTTGCCGATTGCCCCTGTCACCTCATCGGTTAGAAGAAATGAGCCATATATGTCGTCAGCAGCTTTATTGCGAACTTCTGTTTTTAGCTGGGTCCGCTGTTCTCTGTCTAATTCACTCCATTCCTTCCCTGAGATAGTTTTACCCATCTGGTTGTAAAGGGCCGGGAAGGTAGCATTGTCAGGAAGAAATATATCCGTACAAAAAGCCCGCTTAATAATGTTTCGTGTATTCGATTTGGCGGAGCCCGTGGGCGCTAAAAGTACCGTCCATGGATTCGGGTAATAGAAGGCTCCTCGATTCTCTGTCTGGATGCGTTTACCAATCAATGCGCCGACAGCAGCAGCAGCGGGGACCACATTACAAGCCATCGGGATATCTGGATTATCTCGATGCAATGCGGCGACCAGCTTCGCCCATCGGGGACAGAATGAAAGGTCAATTCCGAAATCGGGGATGCTGGCGTGCTCTACCTCGATTACCTCAGCGGATGCTGTAGGTTTTAGCTCAATCTCATACGGCGATGGCGGTCTACCATTGATTGCTGCCGACTCAACACGCCCGCGTAACCCCTGATGTGTACTGCCATCGGAACCCGTCGAATCATCAGCCTCCCATCGTGGCGTACATGCCTGATTCCATTCTGAATCCAGCATAATACGAAGAACCTCAGATGGTGATAGCTGCTGCCCGTTGCGCCTCGCTGCCAATAAATGACCAGCAATCCTAAACGCGCGGTCATTCCCGTTGGGCTCGCTGGCACACTTGGCAAGGTATCGGTTTGCGTAGGTCGTTAGTTCCGCCAGTGCCGAAGTATCGGGCTTGGTTTCGGTAGATGGCTTGGCCTTCACCTTTACAGGTGATGCTGCCTCGTCTTTCACTGAGTCGAACATATCAGGCAGTGGGTTCGCCTCAAGCCATTTACTGATGAACTTCCTACATTCCTCAACGGTAAGCGGTGCATCATCAGGGAGCCGCTTGATTATCCGCATTCGGGCCGTGCGACCTTCTTCGGGTCGCTGGGGCTTGTTGGCGTTGACCGTGCCAGGCGCGCCCGTAATCCGTCCAGCGTCATAACAACACGCCTTATCAATCTCCACGCCATCACAATCATACCGATGGGCAATGGATTCAATGAACCCCTTAAAAGCATCCTTCGCCCCCTTCGGTATCACTTCGGTACGGTAGTACAGGGAAAAGCCATTTCCCGTTCGCGCACTGGCTGGCGTCGGAAGCCGCAAATCATTCGCTTTGGCGAACTCGGCTAAATCCGTTGCAATCGTTCTACCCACCTCACAAGTGTGTTCGTGCTCCGCATCTGTTGCGGATACTCGCTCGCCATTTGGGGGCTTATTGTCTACGTCTATAAGGATACCATTGTACGATTGGATATCCCCCACACTCACTTTGATACATGACACACCCTCATGAATGGCGTGCATGTTAAGGTAGACTGATGACGGGTTCAGCCGTTGAACTTCCTCGACAGTCTTATCTACTTCATTAGCGGGGACGATCCGCCCCCACGGTTTCCCGTCCACCTTGGCGAAGACATTTACTAGGGCGCTTTTGTCGCCACGTCGAAGCCACAAGGCGAAATCTTGAGCCGTTACATTCTCATTTTGCAATTCCATATTCAGTACCAAATAAAAAACCCACGACGGCTTTACACCGACGTGGGCTTGCACTGGAATTGCTAAGGTGAATAGCTATCTCACCTCATGTATCATCTATCGACAAGTTAGAATGGCGCTTCCAGTGCCCACGTCCGCACGGTTTCCCGTCCGTCGTCAGCCACCAATCTGGTGGCCTAACTTACATATCGACAAGAAATGCAAATGAATACGGAATAGGCATATTTCTCATAACCCGCATAACCGTAGACCGTCTGAACTGTCAAACTGTCAAAAAGGCTTTGGACAGTTTCCCTGACAGTTTATTTCCTTGTCAAATAAGAACTTATGTAAAACTGTCAAGTGTCTAAGCCGTTCTCGACATATATGGGTTCCTGAGTACCTCAGTTGAATGCTCAGGACAGTTTGGACAGTTTGACAGTTTGAGTAATAATGTGTGTAAGTGACTACTATTACTATACTTCTGATGTTACAAAACTGTCTAACCAAACTGTCCAAAAGGGTGGCGTGTTTTTGACAGTTGGACGGTTGAGCCCCAACAACCCCACAACTGACGTGGTTCCACCTCAGATAAAATGCGTGAACTGCTCCGATGTTTTTTGGGGTCACGTCGATAAAGATATGGTGGCGAGTGTTTCGCCATGAATACGCATCGGGGGCATCGGTAGTAACTGATGCCGATGCCCCTTTTTACATATTAGGCTCGTCAGGGCCGATCGGCGGAGCCGATCAGAACCCCGCAATGTCAGAAGATTTTGAGCTAGAAGATTTTCACCTCATCCACCAATTATCACTGGTGTCTGCCTTCGGGGATACATGAATACGGCTTCGGTTGGATGCTCCAATACCGAATTGAGCTTCTATCTTCCTCGCGCGGTCTTCCGCTTGATTTATCAGAACGTAAATCGGATGAGATTTCGTGCCTCGATGGGATTCTACGATGTCACCATCTACCCGCACCTGCTCATACCATCGTGATAGATTGCTGTACGTCTGACAAAGGGAAGCGAACAGGTCACGGTCTACAGCTTTGGCAATGCCCACCTCAATCAAGCCAGGCGCTAACTCGAACCATTTTCGCTTGGCCTCATCATCCAACCAATCAGGAACCTCGCCCAACCCCTCGGGGAAATCAGGTTCATTCATATTTAGCGGCCTGCCTGATGGGTTCCCTTGCATGACTTTTAACGCTGTCGGTTTCGGTTTTCTGCCTCTCATGTTGTGTATCTCCTATGGTCTTACAGATTCCCCATTTTCGAGGGTATGGAAGAATCTCTGGGGTATCGTCAAAATATCCGTACAGGTAGGAAGGATGGGATGGGGGCTGGTCCCCTTGACTGCCTCACCGTCGCCCCTGCTTCCCCTCTGTGACGTTCTACGTTCTCAAGCGATGCCTTTATCCGCCTCGCCTTAGAACGCCTTAGACGGCGTTCCCTGACTCATCTATTCCGATGCAATGTGGCGACTGGTCCATCATTATCATTGTGAATTCCACGAGCATCGCGAGCACACCATCAGCCGTGGCATCATATCCCCATTCTGTCGCTCGCTGCTCCAACTTTCTCATACGATGCTCGTCTGATTCAAGGAAAATTATCTCAACGCATTTCCCCAAATCAATACCGGCTGCCTCACTTCTTAGGAACATCAGCAGTGCCGCTTTGCATAATCTCGTGAGTAACATCTTATCATTGTCCATCATCTATATATCTCCAAAGGTAAAGGTTAAAAAGAAACCCGTCACATACCGTTAAGCACATGACGGGCGAAAGAACTCATCCTGTCCATTAAGGATGAATGTGAGGAATCATTATTCTCCACCAACAGTCAAAAATTTGCACGAATTCCTGTCAGCCAATTTACCGTCACAGCCAACATATCCTAGGAACCCCAACTCAAGCGAGTCTGCGTAACGTTCTGAAAGTCGGAGAATTTCCACGCCTCTGGTCATGCGAACCCAATAACGGGACAAGTCACCAAAGATGATAGACTTGTTCCCCGTCTCGAAGACTGGCATATCATTGTTGACAACGTATTCATGCCCCAGGATGCGACCGGGTCGTGTTCCATCTTGAGGAACCCACAGTGGGCGGTTCTGCAAATCGGTCATGCCCATGATTTTCTTTAGGGCGCTGTCGTGGAGCATCCACCGACCACGTCCATCCTTACGATATGCAACGTCAACAGAATGTTGAAGGTCCAGCAACTCGCCATAGGTGACGGCTTCGTCGGAATCCGTTTCAACTTCCGAATCCATCGCGCCAAGTGATGCGTGAAGGATACCAGTAGCTTTCCCGCTGCCATCGCCCACCGTCATATCCTTGTTGAGTTTCCGACTCACTGACTGTCCGACAGCCAACCCGATATAGGAAATCACATCTACATCAGCCGATGCCGCCAATTGTCTGGACAGCTTGTAAATATCGGATGCATATGTGAAAGCGCCCAAGCTTTTGTCCGATACAGCAGGACTTGCGAAGTCTGTAATCTGACTGTGTTCTGCTCTGGTATCTGCTTCGTTGCTGCTATTGTCAAATACAGGTAGAGGAAATGGACCGAAACCGGCAGTTTGGCGTAGGGTTGCTACGTCCAACATGCCAGAAAAATCTTTGAGCACCTCGACGTAATCATTACTGACTTCATCAGGGGCCAGGACTCCATTAGTCGTGCCGACTCCCAATGCTCGATGTTCCCGTTCGCCATTGCGAAGATACTGTTCGAATGCTCGACGCTCATAGCTGCCGGTGCTGCTCTGGTCGCCACTTCTACCGATACTATCCCTGATGCTCATGGGTCGTGGTGACTTCGCATCGGCTTCGGCTCGCTCAATGTCTCTGGTCAGGGCGTCTACCTTGTATAGACCCCTATCAATATCTTCTGCCTCATGGGGGCGAAGTTCTCGATTTTCAGCGACAGCCTTAGCCTTGATTTTCTGCGTATCTGCCCACACCTTGCCACGTTTTTCATACAACTCTTTAATTGAAACTGTCATTGTTATTTTCTCATTGTCTAAATCCTTTGTGTTGTACCCCCGTCCTATTCGACTCAGCGGATAGGTGAATACATGGTATGAGCACATAGATAGAAAGATGCGCGTCTATCTATCATCATCCCGTTGGATGCGAAGATATTCTTCTATGCTCATGGGCTACATTGCCCAAGCTTCAGCACTACAGAAAGTAGCATGAAGAAAAAGACCACCACGGATTTAACCGTAATGGTCTTTAGTCGGGTGAATATGTCTGAAGCGATTGTATGAACTTCTTTAGAGGACGCCCGACTAAAGGAACTCTATATATATATCGTCATGTCAACCCGTATTCGTTAAGGCGAGCATATATTTAATCAAAGTATGCTTTTTCAATGGCTTTACAGGCATCGGCTACCATTGTCGGGCGACGTTGGGCGTAGTGGTCTGATATACCGGTTGCATGGCCCCCCAATAATTTCGCTTGGGTTAGGTCACATCCTGACTCAATCGCTGCCGTATATGCTCCGTCTCGAAGATGTTCGGTTTTCACCTTGTCATTGACTCCCGCCTTACTTCGCAACTGTCGGATATTCCAATTGTGTGAATTGATGTGCCAGCGATTGCCCCAATTGCTTAGAAAGATAGCGCCCTTTGCGGATGATGGCTTGATGGCTTCCAGCGCTTCAATGGTCCGCTGCCATAGGACACCGATACGGACGATGTCGGTTTTCGGTCGCTCTGTAACAACAGTCCCTTTAGTTAGGTCCAAATCTTCCCAATTCAACGCCAACGCTTCGCCGGGATACATGCACAGGTTCAGCATCGCCAGTATTGAAGCTTTTAACTTCGGATTGTCTGCCGATGCCGCTAGAAGCTTGTGAAAATCTTCCCTGCTGATTGGTTGGGGTTTGCGTCGTCCCTTGTGCTTTGGCGCTTCCATGACTTTACAACAATCAATCGCGTGTCTGCAATCGTCGGGATTTTCGCCCCGCTTCAAGGCAAAATTAAGCATTGTCTTAATGCCGTTGAATCGGTGCTTGATGTACTTCGGCGAATCTTTACCGGCCTTGATGCTGTCCGCATACTCGGCGCATAGTTGCGGCGTCAATGCTCGAAGGGTTTTCACCTCATGCCCATGCGTGAAGTCGGTGAAGCTTCGCCACCATTTCGCCATTGCTCGCTTGTGGTCTTTTCCGGCGTCTGACTTCTCGTACAGCGTTCCAACGTCCACCAGCTTCGGGCTTGGGCCGCGTTGTGGCAGATCAGCCAACCTTGCCACTTCAGGTATGCCGGTCATGGTGGCTGCGTGTTCGGGGCGGGTCAAAAGTTGCTGCCTCATCCACAGCCATAATTCCGCCTCTGGTACATCACGCACAAGGGACGTAGAGCCGTCCCAATGCCGCACAAGGTCTGCATCATCGTCTAGCCCTTGGCGGGCTTGCTGGCGGGCGTGCTTGCCCTTTACGGGCGTGGTGAGCGTGGCAAGGTGTCCAGCTTGTTTAGACTGCCACCGCTTGAAGTGGGCGATGGCTCGGCGCTCATCAGGTTCGGTGAATGTCTCGCCGGTTTCGCAGATAATCCACCGCTTGGCGCTGCCGTGTTGACGCAGTCCATTGATGAATTCGCCCCAACTGGTACGGTAAGGTTTTCGTGGTCGTGCCATACAATCCAGTGTAAGTTAAATACACCATTTTGTACACGACGTGTCTGGCGATATCGTGAGTCAAGCGGTGGGGGAGGGATTCGAACCCTCGGTGACGCAAAGCGCCACGCCGGTTTTCAAGACCGGTGCATTCAACCACTCTGCCACCCCACCGTCGTCCGGTTGGTACCGGTGAATAAAAAGGCTTCCCGTCATGCTGCCGACTGCTGCGGTCGGTCGGGCGCGGTCGGCTATTCCGCAGTCTGGTTCAAGTTGTCATCACGCTTCGTGGTATCGGAGGGGCATTATACAAACGATCACCGGTTGTGTTGAAGCTTCCGGGGGGGCGGTCGTATTACGTCGGCATTTGTGGCGGGCCGCTGTTCGCGCCGATGCTCTGCTGCATGCCCATGAGCGCGTCCATCTGCCCTTGCATCTGGCCCAACGCCATTTCCATCGCGAGGAACTCGCGTTCAAGTCGCTCCTGTTTGGCAGCAATGGATTCCTGCATCGACTCCATCCGGCGCTCGTTCATCGTGCTCTGGCTGTCGAGTGTGTTCAGGCGCGACTCCACCGGGCCGTACTCCGGATGCGTCAGCCGATCGAGTAGATCTTCTAATTCCGCCCCCAGACCCCTTGCGATCACTTCGCGTTCGCCTTCTTCGTTTTCTTCGGTCTGTCGCAATGTGAACAACTCTTCCACTGCACCACGATCGTTCTGCAGGGCTGAGTTCAAACGCTCCTCGTCCAGCGTCAGCTTCGCTCCGTCGCCGACGGTGATGCCGACCTGGGAGAGGGCTTTGTAC